>CAYZUL010000086.1:0-12139 GCA_964481895.1 uncultured Nitrospirota bacterium
TTGAAAGGATACGCTGCCTTCTTTACTTTTTCCACACTTTTTGATTATAGCTCAACACACACCGCCAATCACCTTGACACCGGGAAAAACATCGGACGCTATCGGATAATCAACCAATCGGGAAATCCGTTTGTCGTTCAGCAATGTATCGCGGAACTGATCCAATCCTTTTCCGCCTGCAAACCATCTTGAAGGTATAATCATCGATAGAAATCGCGGATTTAACTTTTTGGCTTGTTCAACAAACAAGTGGTATATGGGAGAAGATCCTGTGCTATCTCCCGCATCACTCAACTGATACGGCGGATTGCCGACAATGACATCGAATTTCATTTTGAATACCTCCTCTGGTTTTACGGTGTGGATAAACTGATAGGCGTGGGTTTCCAGTTCTTCGCCGCGCTCATATTCCCCTTGACTGGCTCTACAGAAAACACAACGGCCATTTTCCCAGGTATGCTCAACCCGCTCAAAGCGGATATTGCCCTGCGGGTCGCCAAACGTCTCGCAGACCGAGTATTTCCCGTTAGCGGTCTTGGAACAGTAGACCGAGCGGCGGGAAAGGAGCGCGGTCAATTCGGTGATCGCGACGCCGAAGATCTGGTTCTCGAAAATGTGGTTTATCCTTTTCTGCTTGTTGGGAATTTCCTTTTCCAGTCCCGCATCCAGCCGCCGGGCAATCTCGCGCAGGAACACACCCGACTTGCTGACCGGGTCGAGAAAGGTCGCGTTCTTGTCGTTCCATATTTTGGGAGGGAGCAGATCAAGAATCTCATTCGCCAGTTTGGGTGGAGTGAAGACCTCGTCACTGCTCAGATTGGCAAGACAGGTCAGCACGTCGGGATTGTAGTTAGGACTCTTCAGCATCGGCGACTCTCAGGAAGTGTATTAGGGGATACTCTTTTTCCGGCGTGGGGATGAAGACATCATCTCCGAGATCGGAAAACAGAGGCAGGGCTTTGATATGCGCATGCTCAAGCAGACCATGAAAAGTAAAATCCCGGCGTTTGAGCATGCTGCCGTTAACGGGCGACCATTCTGAAAAAACAATCGGTTGCGGATTCTCGCCCACCGTCTTCAGGGTAAGCGCATCGCCCAGGATGATATTGCGCTCAAGTATGAATCTGACCGCATTCCGGCATTCCTCTTTTGCCGCTGCTTTGAAAAGCCCGCTGTATGCCTGGTCAAAGATGCCAAAAAGGCGCTTACGACATTCCGCTACGTTATCTTCCAGGATGTCGATGCCGTAGATACTGGAGACGGCAAGCACGGCATTTCGTTCGTATTCCAGTTGGCTCTTGCGGTAACGGCCTTCAACCACCCGCAATTTCCGCTCCAATACTTCCGCCAGAAAATTGCCCGTGCCGCAGGCCGGTTCCAGAAAACGGGACTCGATCCGCTCCGTTTCCTGCCTGACCAGATCGAGCATGGCGTTGACCTCCCGCCTGCGGGTATAGACCTCGCCATGATCGGCGACTCTCTTCTTTGATACGACATGCTTTTCCACTCCGGTGTCCATTCTCGTAGGTCTAACGCCTAGATAACCGGCGCGCCGCTTTGTGCGCGTTTAGTTGATTTATTTGTTAGGCCTCTTTTATTTCTAAAATGACATTCGTTTGAATTTTTGGTTCCCACCAAATGCCTCCACCAAACTTGAAATGTTCTGTAATAGCCTTTAACTGTTCTTCATGAGACTCAAATATAGTAAACCTATATGTTTTTGTTACGTTAGCGGCATCTTGATCAGCAATGATGTTTACTTTCAAAAGATATTCGCCTGCGCGCCAAATGAAATGTTTATCGAAGAAGATGCGAGATGGCTCTACAACTGAGGTGTCAAGTTCTATTGGTGCTTTCGGCTCTTCTTTGAGTTGTGATTGTTTATCTCGAAAATCAGATTGCATTTTTGCTTCGAGTTTTCTGTATTCCCTTTCTTCTTCTCTGTTAAAGAAATTAAGTAAATTGACAATGTGTGCCCATTCATCGCCAGGTTTTAAGGAGAATGTAGTAAATAGCACAGTATTTTGATCGGTTTGATTTTGAAGGTAATTCTGAGCTGGTAACGTTACAAGAGGCTTGCCATCTCTTTCTATAGTAGCGTTTATGTCTTTTATTCTGATTTTTCTTCCGCCGATATTAGCAGCGATGAGATGGAGTTGAAGATTCGGGTTCCCTACTTTGTGCGTGATAGAAATCTTTGAATAGAGCTCAAGATCTATTTTTGCTTTTTTGATTAGTATGTGAATGGGCGGTAATTGAGAGAGGATAACAGCAACAGCAGCTACCACGACTGCCCAAAATGACCAATCTAGATATAGAGGGATTTTATCTGTCATTTTTTACTCCTTGTGAAAGCTCTAACCAGTTATTAGACAGTTAGAAACCAATATCACAAAGTTTTGATATAGTCAATTCCCATAGCAAATACTCCCCGAAGAAATGATTGACATATCATTATACCTTTTAAAAGACTAAAATGAGCGTTGTGATATCGATATCTTCCAATATCAACCTTCTTTCCTAATCTTCAAGAGTTCTTCACGTCGGTCTATACCGTAGTATAGGAGTGCATCAATAAAGGCGGATGATTTTAGCGGGTCTTCATGCATGCCGAACAGATGGGTCTCGCAGGAGCAGTCTGATGACCCGAATCGATCTATAGTCCAATCTGCTATGCCTTTTAGTCTGTCCGCTATATGACATTCAAGGTGGACGATCGAGAGGATCGGGATGGAGGCGTAAAACTCTGCCTTATCCCGCAGATAGTCTATGTGCCAGAAGATCTTCTTTTTTCTTCGCTTATGTCTTTCTATCCTTTTTGCAAGATTTGTCTTTGCTGACCCCACATAAAGATAATAACCCTTCTTGAAATCTATCCTTCCGATCTTTCCTATGTTAACAATGATTGCCTTTTTTACGTATAAGATAATGATATAGCTGCCACTATCTTTTAATACCAAGTTGCCTTCATTCGGCTGCCTAGGAAAAAGCAGGTTGAAATTAAGGTTGAGGTGGATAGGCTGAAGGCTTTTAGGATGCTTCAGTCTTCAGCCTTCTCCCAGATCCTGTTCATGTAAAGGCCTTGATACCCAGGATATGGCTTCCGATGATGAGCTTCTGGATCTGGGATGTCCCCTCGTATATCGTTGCCACCTTGGCATCCCTGTAATATCTCTCAACCGGATGCTCATCAGAATAACCGTAAGCACCAAAGATCTGGATGGCATCAGTGGCGGCCCTTACCGCGGCCTCTGAGGCGAAATATTTTGCCATAGAGGTATCAAGTGTGCTCGAAAGACCCTTGTTCTTTAAATGGCCTGCCTTATAGACAAGGAGCCTTGCCGCCTCAAGATCCACACCCATTCTTGCTATCATGTCCTGGACAAGCTGGAAGGAGCCTATCGGCTTTCCAAACTGCTTCCTCTCCCTGGCATATCTCGATGATAGATCAAGGCATCCCTGGATTATCCCTACGCATCCGGCAGCAACAGAATAGCGCCCATTATCAAGCGCTGACATGGCGATCTTAAACCCCTCCCCTTCCTTTCCAAGTATAGATCCGGCCAATACCCGGCACTCTTCAAGAATAAGCTCTGCTGTATCAGAGGCCCTAAGACCAAGCTTTCCGCTTATCTTCCTCGTTGAAAAACCGGGTGCCTCCTTTTCAACAAGGAATGCCGTTATGCCTTCATACCCCTTCTCCTTTGCGGTCTGGGCAAAGATAATCGCTATGTCTGCGACATCTCCATTTGAAATCCAGATCTTCCTTCCATCAATTATCCAATCCCCCCCCTCATTCTTCGCAGAGGTTGATTGATTGGCTGCGTCGGAACCCGCATCTGGCTCTGTAAGTCCAAAACAGCCTATCATCCTGCCGCTGCATAGCTGTGGGAGATACTTTTTTTTCTGCTCTTCGTTCCCCCATTTTAATATTGTCAATTCTACGAGTGAGATCTGGACAGAGATAGTTGTCCTGATAGACGAGTCGGCCCTGCCTATCTCCTCAGTAACTATTGCATGGCTGATATAATCCAGATCAGATCCGCCATATTCCTTCGGGACCGGTCCTCCGAGCAGACCAACCTGGGCCATTTTATCTATAATTTCCCTGGGAAAGTTCTCCGTTATATCATTTCTCCTTGAAGAGGGGACAATCTCTTCTTCGGCAAACTTCCTTGTCATCTCGCGGATCATCCTCTGCTCTTCTGTAAAATCGAGGTCCACCTAGATCCCCTTCTTCTTTTTCTGCGCCTTTTCCTTTTCTGATGCAACAGACTTTTGGGCTAATACCTGGAATATAAAACCGGCACCCTTCCTTATATCGAGCGTTGTTTCACCATCATCCCAGAGGGCATGAAATACCCTTAGGCCAAAGGTTTTTTCCTCAAATACATCCTTTGGGGCACCATAACTATCTTTCGCCTTTTTTATAAGGTCTTCATAGAAGGATGTGTCATAAAGTTCTCTGTTATAGATGATAAATATCTTGTAGAGTTTTCCCTTGTAAAAGTAGTACTCAACCCTCTCCTCCTTACCCTTCTCTCTGTAATATACATCAGGCTCTGTCTCAAAATGCTCACCAAAGTAAAACTTGTGTCTATTATCGGCCTGAACAAGGTCACCTGATATCTTTTTTAGCTCATCAACGCTCATACCCCATCTTGCGCCCTCATGCTCCATCGGCAGCTTGGCATATGAGACAGCGGCCAGAATCAGGATCAGAAAGAAAGAAGAAAGATACCTGAACACCATTATGCCCCCTAAATGAGATGAAAGGGGAAAAGATCTCCTGCCCCTACTCCTCATCCTTCAATTTATACCCAAACTGTTTTACCGTAACTATTAAACCGGACAAGGAAGGTATCTTCTCGCGAAGGTTCCTTATATGGACATCAACAGTCCTTGTTGTTATAGAGGCTGGCAGGCCCCAGACACTGTCAAGTATCATCTGGCGTGACATAACATGCCCTTTATTTCTGAGGAGACACACAAGGAGTCCGAACTCCTTCGCAGTTAATTCTACCTCCCTCTCCCCGTCCTTCACAACACAGGCCTCAGTATCTACCATCAGGCCCTTATAATAGAATTTAACGCCTGTATTTTTCTTCCAGTTGGTCCTCCTCAGTACAGCCTTCACCCTTGCCACAAGTTCTCTGGGGGAAAAGGGTTTTGTTACGTAATCATCAGCCCCAAGCTCAAGGCCGAGGATCCTGTCACATTCTTCTGCCTTGGCAGTTAGGATAATTATTGGGGTAGAGGCAATCCTCGGGTCCATCCTTATATTCTTGCAGATCTCAAATCCATCAAGCACAGGCAGCATCAGGTCAAGGATCACAAGATCAGGGGCCTCTTCCCTGACCATCCTCAAACCTGATATCCCGTCATGGGCGCTCTTTACACTGAAACCCTCCCGCTCGAGAGAGGTGATAATCATGGTTACTATCTTCTCTTCGTCCTCTATGACAACTATCCTCTTGTCCATATAAGCAGAATCCTGTCTATCTTTTTAGAATGGTAGCCTGTTGAATGCGAATTGATATTACATCTATACCCTTATACAACTTTTGAGATATTTTTTCAAGAATTTTATGAAAACTTAATAATTTCTTAATAAAATGAGGCCCTTTGATTACCTGAATATTTTAAGAGGGTTATCAGCTATAAGAGGATCCGCCAATGCCTGATACCCTGTGATAGACCAGATCGGACACTATATTCCCCTTTAAGAGGTGTTCATCAATTAGCCGCCGGACATCCTCTTTTTTCAGATTATGATACCATATTCCGTCCGGATATATGATTAACATCGGGCCTGACTCGCACTGATCGAGACACGCGCACCTGCTTATCATTACATCATTTGAGAGGCCCCTCCCTTTCAACTCCTCTGATAAGGCACTGAATATCCCCTCCGAACCCTTCTCCCTGCAGCATGAATCTACGCAGAGGAAGATATGCTGCCTATAAGGCCTTACCTTCGATTTCTCCATCTTCATCTCACCATCCTAAGTCTTTGGAAATGTTATACCATTTTGGGCATGGTATTTGCCCCCCTTTCAGGCCTGATCATTGATCCCTTCCTCCTGTCTGCTTACATTGTGCACGCAAGGTTCATTCAGATCTGTTGCCTGCGGATACGAATAGGTTTTATCCGTATAATTCCTCATAATAACAATCTTATTATCCATATATACCAGATTATCATCGGGAAGGATTGCTATCTTTCCGCCGCCGCCAGGGGCATCTATAACATAATGGGGGACAGCAAGTCCGCTTGTAAATCCCATGAGGTTTTTCATTATCTTTATCCCTGTCCCGACATCTGTCCTGAAGTGATTGGTCCCGAGCGTAAGATCTGCCTGATAGATATAATATGGCCTTACCCTGATAGCCAGAAGCCGTTGCATAAGCCTTTTAATTATTTCCGGGTCATCGTTTACCCCCTTAAGGAGGACCGTCTGACTTCCGAGCGGAATACCGGCATCGCTTAGCATCTCACATGCAAATTTTGATTCTGCTGTAAGCTCATCGGGGTGGTTGAAATGAATATTTATATAGACAGGGTGATATCTTTTAATGATATTACAGAGCCCCCTGGTTATCCTCTGGGGAAGGGCAGATGGCACCCTTGTTCCAATCCTAATTATTTCGATGTGGGGAATCCTTCTTAATGCCTCCAGGATCCTTTCTATCTCGTTGTCAACGAGGAGAAGAGGGTCACCCCCAGAGAGGATCACATCCCTGATTCCGCTATTTCCCTTTATATAGTCAATCCCAGTCTGGATTGTAGATGACGTAACAAACTCGGGTGTGCCGACCTTCCTCTTCCTTGTACAAAACCTGCAGTAGACCGGACACTGCGTTGCAACCAGAAACAGGACCCTGTCAGGATATCTATGGACAATGTTGGGGACAGGGCTGTCACCCTCCTCGTTTAACGGGTCGAGAACACATACCCTGTCTTCAATCTCCTCCCTGTCAGGTATTACCTGGAGACCTATGGGGTCGCCCTTCTCCCTTATCAGGCCCAGGAAATAGGGATTTATCCTCATGGGATATCTCCGGATCGTATCCCTTATCTCATCCTGATCTACGTCAATATATCCGGCAAGATCCTCCGCAGTAGTGATGCTTTCCCGGAGGAGTCTCTTCCATTCCTCCATTATCCCTGTCCTCCCTTTCCATAGACCCTTTCCAGATACTCGATTATCTCATCTTCATCAGATAAAATTGTGTCCCCGTCATGCAGCACTGGAACCAGATACTGACCAGACACCTCAAATACCTCCTTACGCCTTTCCCTTTCTGCCGGCGTCTCGATCTTCTCGTAAACGATTCCAAGTTCCGCAAGTTTCTCCCTTACCATCTGGCAGTACCAGCAGCCCTCAAGCTGATAGAGCTTGATCATGCAGACCCCTTTGCCAACCCTGAGCCGCATGGGACTATAACTGCATCCATCATTCCATGGATCAGCTTCTTGTCTTTCGGACATATAGTTGCCATGATCCCGGCCAGTTCCGCCTTTCCATCGATCACAAAATAATATGGCGAAAGCCTGACCCTCCCCTCCATTGTCATAATAGAACTCGTAACCTGGTCAAGGTATGATGACGCGTAGATCTTGCCCTTATGAAATTCCTGAAGGACATAGGGATTTCGAGGAAAGGACTTAAGGGCGCCATCTATGCCCTTCAACCAGACTTCCTCAGACAGATCGTGCCCCACAGTTACCCCCCTGCTACCCCAGGCCAGTTCTGAGAATCCTGAAGGTTTAATAACAAATCGCCTCTCCTTCTGCGTTCCCGTGCCGATATCTCTCCAGTCTGACACAGGTCTCCCGCCAATATAAAGATCAGGAATAACGGCATAGGGAGGGACCATGGATTGGTCCATGATCCAGGTCCTGGGAAAGAGGGAGCAAAGAATGCCAAATACCTCCTCGCCAAGCCCACGGATCCAGTAAGACCTCAGAAGCGGATGATGAAAGAGTGCAATCAGCATCTTCTCCTCCAGGAATGCCTTAAGCGGCGGCGTTACAAGGACCTTCTTCTTCTTGGCGGCATAGATAATAAGTTCTGATTTTGGTATATTCTTAAGATCGAACAGCTCAAAAAATCTGTATACAACATCGATCCTTATCTTTCCGCCTTCATTATCAAGAAATAGCCCCTCTTCGGTAAATATGACATCGCCGGGCGCAATTGCGTAGGCATTAAACCCGCCCTTCATTAACTCTGAGGCAAGCCATCTCATCTCTTTCCTGTATGAAGCAGACTCTTCAGAAACTATTATGGCAAGAGAGATGTCCGCCCTCCCGGCAAAGGATCTGACCATCCTTGCAAAACCATTTACCATACCCATTTTCTCCCCGGTAACCTTAAAACCAAGGGATGAATAATTGCTGCAAAGGGCCCCGGTGATACCTATTCCTCCGGGGACTGAGTCCAGCTCCGTAATAATCATGCCGCCATCTGTAAGTATAATATCGGGCCTTATCACCCCAGGCAGGTGGGATCTGAATCTGTTCATCCTCCCGTAACTGATGACAGCATCGGGTTTTCCCTGGTCAAGATATCCGGCTACCCAGGACGGAGCTTTCCCCTCTATACTCTCAAAATATAGTCGGTTGGAAGATTCATAGAAGGAGAGCAGGGCATTGCCCAGTTTTACCAGGAGATGATGATCCTCTTCTGAGATCCAGAAGGGCTCAGGAGAGATGCGCCAAAGATCATTTCCAGTAGCAGGCCCCTCATTAAGATCAGCATATATCTTCTCATTTACAAGACCTCTCCTTATTGAACAACATCTTTTAGTCGTCTCATCCTCCCTCCTGGATCTGCTGGAACTCGCTTCGGGAGGCTCTATAGATTCTCTTTTAGGCAAATTAACTCCCTTGTTGCCCGGAAAATAGCAGATCAGGATACGAGGAGAGCCTTGATCTTTCTTAGTCTACTGCCACTACCTTCTTTACCTCTGGTACGCTCGACTTCAGACGATCCTCAACACCGCGTGTAAGTGTAACCTGAGACATCGGACAGCCGCAGCATGCCCCGGTTAACCTTACCTTAACAATACCATCGGGAGATACATCTATCAGATCTATATCCCCGCCATCGGCCTGAAGTGCCGGCCTGATACCTGAGAGGGCTGCCATAACCTTCTCTTTAATCATCTCATCTCCTCCTTGAGCCTTATGGCCCGGTTAAAGTAAATATATTAGTTAAAATAACATGAGGGAGGGAGGATATTCAAGTGATTTTTTGTCTTTCCTATTGAACAAGGCAGGCGTGTGAAAAGTTTTATGCGACACCTTTAATAAAAAAAAGATTTACTATGAACTTCTCGATCATAAAAATTTGAATGCGCCTGCCTTGTTCAATTAAATCTTCAGTGTCTCTCTCGCAGAAGAAGCCTTCCAAGCCTGTCAGGATAGTTTGTAAATATACCGTCAACGCCCATCTTTATATACCTCTCCATGTCAGCCGCATCGTCTACAGTATAAACATACAATTTAAGCCCTTCCGCCTTTGCCATTTCTATAACCTTCTTTGATAAGATCTTATCGGTTACATTGATCGCCTCTGCATATAAAGATAACGCCTTATTAAGACCAGCCTTAAAACCCCCTTTATCAACCAACAACCCTATTCTCGCCGATTTCTCAGCCTCCCTGATATTCTCAAGATATGTATAATCAAAAGAGGATATCAGCGTCTCGTCCAACATCCCATATTCCCTTAAAAGGCCTATGATCGGTTTTTCAATCAGATCATACGGACTACCTCCGCTCTTTATTTCGAGATTTAATTCTATTCTTCCCTTTGTAAGCTTTAAGACATCCCTCAGGGTTGGTATCCTTTCACCCGCATATCCCTTCCCAAACCAGGAACCCACATCAATGGTTTTCAATTCTTCGAGTGTCATCATATCTACCGCCCATCTCTTCTCTCCAATCCTTGTAAGTCTCCTGTCATGGACAACTATAAGATGTCCGTCTACTGATCTATGGACATCAAACTCTATCATGTCGGCCCCAAGTTCGATGGCCTTGCAGAATGAGGCCAGGGTATTTTCAGGCGCATGGCCTGACGCACCTCTATGGGCAATATTTAAGATCCTGCCTCTTTTATTTATATCCATATCGCATGAATCTGACCAGATAAACCACTACCCTCTTTCTTTCTAAAATCTATAATTGACCATGGCATCAATTAAATATCCGCCGACAGATTCCTCAGCGCCCAGATCAAACGGCAACAGGTTTTGCGAGGATATTTCCTTGTTCTTTGGGGCATAGATTATAGACAGACCCATATCAATGCCCTCTGTTAATGCATATGCAGCGCCTGCGGTATAATGTTGTTCGACAATTAATGGGGCAAGCGGGGTCAGGGTCTCTGGCGGGACCGGGTTTCTGCCGAAATTATACCCTCCTCGCAGGGTAAGGCTGTTTGCCGGCATATATTGAATCCCGATGGCAAAGACATATTGATCCCTCCAATCAAATTTTAAGGTAAGGGGTATACTTTGAAGTGATGATGGTACGGCCTGATCAGGATTTGTGGCATTTATGGTTACGGTATTTAATGCACCGTTCCAGTTGATCCAGACTATATCGAATGAAACAATAAGACTCTTTGCCGGTGTCACTGAGATCCCTATCCCAGCCTCCTGAGGCCATTCAACCCCCTTTATTTCAGCATCATATCTCACATCACCGAGACCTAACCCTAACCCTGAGAGGTTAAAGGTAATATCACCATCAGAGAGGTCAAACCTGATCGGCGAGTTGTATGTAGCGCCTATACTTACCAACTCATTAACCGCATAGAGGAGACCGACCCTTGCGCCATAACCTACACCCCAGGCGCAGGAGCCCGGTACACCTAATCCAAGGGAATCTGAGCACCTGTCGTCGGTATCAAACCCAAAAAAGCTGACATTTGGAGTAAAGACAGATGTATTCGGGAAAAGCCTTAATGCCGCATCGAGATAGCTGATATTTGCCGCTATCCCGACTGAGGTTCTGTCCGAAACCTGATAGGCCACTGATGGCGTAATCTTGACATGCCGGATGAAGGACGATGATCTGTCGGTATTACCGAAAGGTGTAGGTATATCCTTAAAATCGGTGCTCACCCCACCCTGCGTGAAGAGGCCTATCCCAATGGTAACAGGCGAGTCTTTAAGTCTGTAGGCTGTGCCAAAGTCGGGCAGGAGGATAGGATCATCCTCGCCGCTTTTTCCACTATGGACCAGGCTTGGCTTTAGATAGGAAATGCTAAGACCGGCCTCTCTCAGCCTGAACCTGGACAGGCCCGCAGGGTTAATATTCATGGAACTGAAATCATCAGAAACCGCTATATCAGCCCCGCCAATCCCATCGGATTTAGCTCCATAGCCTATGAGATTGAGTCCATTTGTTGCGTATGCAATCCTTAAGGATAATTGAAGAAAGATGATCATAATCAAGAATAAAAGAAAATTTCTCAGAATCCTGTCTACAAGACCCATCGTATCCTCCTGTGCTGGTTAACAACTGTCTATTTAAGGGGCTTTTAGTCGCCCCCTCCACTCCTTATATAAGGATGTGCGGCTGGTATTCGGGTGCGTGAGGGTGTATTTTTAGGCGGGATCTCAGGCATCGTATTTATCAAAATCTTTTGGCTTTAGCTTTTCGAGCCATTCATCGAGGCTCTCAGCACTCCTTTTTTTCAAGACATCCTCTGTGGCATAGATAGGTGAATCCGTCCTTAAGGCCAGCGCAATTGCATCGCTCGGCCTTGAATCAATAACCTGTTCTTCCCCCTTGCATTCTAAGTATATCGAGGCATAGTAGGTATTATTTTTTATCTCGTTCACGAGGATCATCTTTATCTTTGCCCCAAGGCTGTCTATCATATTCTTTAACAGGTCATGGGTCATAGGGCGGGGAGGCACTATCTTCTCCAGGGCAAATCTTATAGCGTTGCCCTCGACAGCTCCAACCCAGATAGGAAGGATCTCCTTGTTCTTCTCATCCCTCAGGATTACTATCTGGGATTCGGCATTCGGATCTGTCACGATCCCATCGACCATCAATTTTATCTCCATATTTCCACCTCACCTTTCATAGGGGCTAGCGTCGCCCCCTCCACCG
>CAYZUL010000087.1:0-10894 GCA_964481895.1 uncultured Nitrospirota bacterium
AACCCGCTGCAAGGTGATGTAAAATCACTGACTAGCCCCTCAATCTCCTCCTCCTGATTTTCTTGAACCTCTAATCCTTCCTCTTCAAGCTCGATCTTGGTTGCATTAAGCACAACCAATGAAAAATCAAGAGTCCCCTTCACCTCAACAAACATGCCCTTAACAAGGGTCTTATTTGGCACATCCTCAAGAACTGCAGTGCCATAGTCTACCTTCTGAGAGCCTATAAAGAACGTTTTGGCTGTAGTATCCAGGCTACTTATTGTCCCTTTTAACTCAACCTCGTCTGCAGGGTTAAATGATATTTTTTTTATCTCTATCCTTGTGGCCAAGATTGATCCCGATGTGGCCGGCAATCCGCTAACCTCTACAAGGTTGTTGACAACCAAAGTTGCGCAGTCTATGGATGCGCTGCTGCTATTCTCGCATCTGGTGGAGATGTCCCATTTCACTGTTTGACCGAGAACTGTGATGGTTTTTGCAACATCGTCATCACCAGTTATCGGGCCCTCCAGGTTATCCTCAAATTCTATACTATCCGCAGAGCCCTTAGAGCCACTTGTATCAACAGAACCTCTGACAGTTACTACCATACCCAGACGTAATTCATTCACATCCCCTAATTCATCTTCTATCTGAATCTCGGCCCCCTCTGTTTCAAATTCAACACCATTTACAAGCACACTTCCGAAACCTGTGATTGTACCTTTACTGACCACCCCTGAGCCGCCTCCGCCTCCACTACTGCCACCACCGCCACAGGAAGCCAGCATTACGCAAAAGACACCTACTAACGAATATTTAATCAATCTTATAATTTTCATTTTAAACTCCTCCTTTTACACAAAAGCTAAAATATGGTTAAAATTCATCTTCAATCCCAATTTATCGGGGAGAAACCTCCCTGGCTATCAGGATACCAGTTGATATTGTTCCTTCAACCTCTACCCTTACATTATTTGCGATGGTAACATTCTTAAATTCCGTAGAGGCATTCGTCTGAACAGGCTGTCCATTCACCTTAAAGCTGCAAACAGAACCGTTGCATGAGGTAAAATCACTGACAAGCCCCTCAATCTCTACCTCCTTGCCTTCTTCAAACACCAATCCTTCCTCTTCAAGCTCAATCTTGGTTGCATGAAGCACAACCAATGAAGGATCAAGAGTCCCCTTTACCTCTACAAACATCCCATTAGCAAGAATGCCATTTGGGATATCCTTAAGAGTTGCAGCGCTAAAGTCCACCTCCTGTAAACCAATATGGAAGGTTGTTCCAGTCGGGTTGTCGCTTATCGTCCCTTTTAACTCAACCTTATCTCCAGGGACAAACGGATCCTTTTTTATCTCTATCCTTGTGGCTTGGATACCTGTTGTGGTTAGAAATCCGCTAACCTCTACAAGGTTGTTGACAGCCAAAGTTGCGCAGTCTATGGCTGCGCTGCTGCTATTCTCACATCTGGTGGAGATGTCCCATTTCACTGTTTGACCGAGAACTGTGATGTTTTTTGCAACATCGTCATCACCAGTTATCGGGCCCTCCAGGTTATCCGCAAATTCAATACTATCAGCGGTGCCTGTGGTTCCGTTTGGATTAACAGTACCCCTAACAGTAACCACCATGCCCAGGTCTAAATCATTCTCAGCTCTGTCAGGATTATCATCCGTAGTAATTGCGGCGCCTGTTGTATCAAATTCGACACCGTTGACAAAGATACTGCCTTTCTCTGTAATTGTCCCTTTGCTCACTACTGGTTTACTTACTGCCCCTGAACCGCCTATCCCACCTCCACTGCTTGAGCAAGAAGTAAAGGTCATCAGGATAAGTGCAATCAGGAGGTATTCAAACGCCTTCTTGACCTTCATTGTCATTTCCTCCTTCTGTTAAATCCTCTTCAAAATAATAGATGCCCATTCCAGCCCTTTTTCTGCCGGTTCCTTCTACAGATGGATTGACATCCCTGTCATGCTGCGAAAGCCATTGATCCATCTTCTCCAGCAGGGCCTGTGCATCTGAGACCGTAAGTGAACGGAGCTCATGCAAAATCTCGGCTGGAAGGTTATCGTATGAAACTTTCCTCTGAAAGAAGCTCTCTTGAGAGCTACTTATAAGGTTGTGGTCTATTGTCCTGATAATATCCCTTACGTCTGTGCCCAAAATGTTAAGCTTATCCTCCTCCCCTGTCTTTGGAAGATAGGCACGGGTCACAAGTCTTAGCCGGCCATCCGGGAGACGTTCGGCCGCTCCAACCCTGATAAGCTCATCCAGGATAGCCCTGGTTGGGACATCGCCGCTGTAGAGTCTCACTAACTCGCTAAAGCTAGCCCCCTCTCCTTCAATAGGGAGGTCAGCCGGCAGACCTTTACTGTCAGAAAACCGTTTATCCCTGACCCAAGAACTTATAACGCGCGCCGCACGATTGTAACGGTCTGCCGCCTCCGTATCCTTCGGGTATGAGTGGTCTTTTACGCGTTTTACCTCCTTGCGGGACAGCCCCGTGATAATAGAGACCCGTGAGGTTGTCTGTTTCTTTCCAGGGATCCCGAATTCCTCGTCGGCTACATCAATGTAGACCCTTTTAGCAATGTCCGCAAAGGAACCAAATGGAACCCCGTTTCTTAGTAATATCCGAACCAGGGGGCGAAGAAGCCTGATTACTGCTGAAAGTAGAACCTGTTTCATATTCACCTCTTCACATGCTCTTATTTGGGATTATAATCCCAAACACTTTTTTTGTCAAGTCCCTTCTAAGACTTCATGCAGCATTATTCTGTAAATATGATTTTATGTTCACCTCTTCAACTATATCGAAGCGTTTTTTGGCTGCGGCTATAGCATCTTCAATGCGTGCCTGAGACGAGCCTACAGGTACGCTTGTGCTAGTAGATCTTTCGGGGCGCTCGGTGTCGTTGATCTGTATGATTGCATGCTCACCCTTCATAGATCCAACTTTTACAATTTGAATACCTCTGTACTCGGCCCCTGCGCATGTGATACGTTTGGCTAATATTGAGTATTCTCTGGCTTTAGAAAGCGCACTGGGAAGTACGACAGGTCTCATTACGAAGCCTTCACCTGCGATTATACCGTTTATTTCAAATTGGATCTTTTTCATATCTTCCTCATATATTTAGGATTTAGATCCCATTTATTTAACCTTATATTTGGGAATATAATCCCAAATATTTAAATTGTCAAGTCCTTTTTTAATACAGGTTCAGAAATCTGAGACAAGAAGTTTAAAATTGTCTAATAATTACCGAAGGTTATATTATTGTCAGAATTTTTACATTTTTTTCCTAAAATCCTGAAATATTGACTCTTAAGATAAGCCTGTCCTATAATGACTGCCTAATGGAAAAAGGGGTCCGTATGGCAAAACCGATCTCAGCAATTATATTAGCAGTAGCTCTTATTGGCCTGACTGTCAGGCCAATATCCTTCGCCCTTCAAACCACTGGAATAGAGCTTCCTGTGAGTGCCTTAAAATATGAGTCGCAGGCAATTCCTATCCTGGAAGGACATTATGGGATGGAGGCCTATTTTTCCCATGATGGCTCCAGGATCATCTACCAGGGTCGGGAGGGGGACCGCTCGATCTATCCCTATTTGGATGTCCTTGTATGGGATTTTCAACCCTGGAAGAATCCTATAACCCCTCCGACCCGGCTGACTGATAATTTAAAGGCAGGCAGGTCAAATGCCGAATGCACATTCTTTAGTCCCAATGATAGATATATCGTATTCGCCGCAGGGCGGGCAGATGCCAAACAGTCTGACCAGGTTGATTTCGGCGGATACCCATACTATTACGATCTGACAAAAGAGGTATTCATCGCAAAATCAGATAATGTCGATGGGACGCTGGAACAGGTCACAAAAAACCTGGCCTATGAGGCCGAGACATCATTCTCTCCGCCCATTCTCAAAAACCCGCGTTTTCCAGACGGTATATACCTTCTTTATACCTCTTCCCGGTCAGGCAGTCTTGATCTCTGGATGCAAAAGATCCTGGATGTGTCAGGGGAAAGACGTGCCGATGGACCACCTATACAGTTAACCAATACACCATTACTCCAGGAGGGCGGGGCATTCTTCATGCCTGATGGAAAGAGGATTGTTTATCGGGCCTGGGAATTCGATCCTGCTAACCCTCATAAAGAAGAGATGGAAAAGGATCGCACCAACTACCGGCCCATGCAGATCCATATTCTGAATATCGAGACCATGGAAGACCGCCAGCTTACCTCTGGTAATACCCGGAATTGGGCGCCCTTCCCGCATCCATCGGAAGAGATGATTGTCTTCGCCAAAAGAGACTTCACTGTCAGCCCTAACAATTTTGACATCTATGTCCTGGATATGAGGGATAAGGAAAACCTGCGTCAGATCCAGATCACAACCTTTCCGGGATTTGATGGCTACCCGGTATTTAATCCTGCCGGCAATCTCATAATGTTCACCAGGTATTTCCCGCACCCGCGCGACCCATCAAAAAGCCTCTTCAGGCTATACACAATACCCTTTGAAGTACCGAGCTGAAAGGACAAAGACCTTAGGGAAAGATTCTTATATAGGGTGGAAAGTTTTTAGTATACTTACTTAAGTTGGGCAAATTCTATTTTGATCCCGGCATAAACCCGAAGGTCCGGCCCTCCGGCATCATCATTTCGAAGGCTTTTCCCAATAGCAGAATGAATGGCTAGATTTGGGAAAAGACGATACTTAAAACCGACATCAAAGGCGAACCGGTCAGGGTCTCCAGGCTCGTCGCTATTCCTCCAATATATCACTGAGAGGATCTTTGTCTTCGGATCAATTTCAAATTCCTGGGCAAAGGCAGTAAATAATACGTTCTGACGTTCTTGATGCACGCCATTTACCTTAGGCTCGCCCACGAAGGTATACCCGAGATTGATCAGTCCGGTAAACCAGGCCAAGGTTTTTTGAGACCTGAGCCTTAAATCATACTCATTTGCCCCTGTCTCCAATCCCTTTGTCTGGCTGGCATTGGCCAGTTTTATTTCAAATGATCCGGCAAGACCAGGAATCCCTTCCGCCTCCTTTATAAATTGAAATTTGGTACCTAATACGGCATCCCCGAAGCCATGGTTTCCATCGATGGATAAATAGGGGATCTCAAAGGTAAGCTCTTGTCTTTCTGAGATTCCATAAACAAGTTCTGTAAATGGGATCTGCCGCTCTATGATATCGGTCTTTTGATACCTCATCCCGATAAACCACTCGACATGGTTTTTATCTGCTGTAGGGACATCAGCTGCAACAAGGGGTGGAACAGCTTCCACTTTCTTGTAATAAACTGCCAATAAAATGGAAATGATGCAAAAAATTATAAGGAATCTTCGTATCATAATTAAGGTCCAGGCGGTTCAAGGGAAAGATAGTCAAAGTAGGTTACGGAATCCGCCTTGGTCCAGAGGCCAATCTTGCCCGCATCCCGGAAGGTAGTATCATGGGCATCAATGACTTTTTTGCCATCCCAGTAGATCTCCAGGTGGTCACCCCTCGCAATGGGGAATCGGTTATCTGTGGTATCGGCATCGACCTGAACAAGTACATTCGGGCCGCTTGGCGCATCCTTCTCTGCCAGAACGATCCATCGGCCAGGAGAACCCTTACCTGTCCTCTCAAATTCAAAACCCAAAGGTGAAGAGTTTATGCTGTCAGAGTCGAAGTTCCAGGTCGTAGACTTAATTTCCTGGCCTGCCTGAACCGTAACATTACCTGTAAGGGATATGCTGATAATAAACATCCCTGCAATGATCAGAATCCTCATGTAATCTTCATCCTTTCTTATCTGTTTTAATGTGGCCTCCGAAAGGCAGATCCACTCAAAACGAAAAAGACCTTTTTTGGCAGGATATTGAAGAAATAACCTTATATCCGGGGGTTAATGTTTTAGCCCCTCTAACCACTCCTTCTCTCTTTCAAGTATTTGAGGGATCTCCTCCTGCAGATCGTCAACCTGTTCCTGGCTAAACTTAAGCACCTTAATGCAAGCACAGCTCATAATATCGATACCTTCCTGCGGTCTCCTTCTCCCAATCCCCAGCTTATTACATAGAAGGTCAGCAAAGTTGACCAAAGCAAGCATAAGGCTGATGTACGAATCTCCATCCTTGTAAGATGGAATATCATTGTGATACCTTGCGATACTCACAAGAAAATCGGGGAAATTCCATTTCTTAATTACCAAGGATCCAACAATGGCATGATTGAATCCAAAGACCTCTTCCTCTGCCGCCGTAAAGGTAAAATCATCGTTATAAACCATCTGGATAACCCTGGTATATTTTTCTTTCTCCTGATTTAAGAGGATAACCTTCCCGACATCATGGAGAAGCCCGGCCATAAAGACCTCTTCCTTCTGTTTTACATGCACATGGGCGGCTGCCAGCTGGGCTGTGATAGCGACACCAACAGAATGATCCCATAGGAGCTGTTCCAGCAGCCCAAAACTCTTATAGACGCCTCGCATGGAAAGGGCAAGGGCAAGATTCTTGATCCCATCAAAACCTATAATTGTCACCGCCTCAGAGATCGTATTGATCTTCCTGCTTACACCATAGAAGGCTGAATTGGCAATCCTGAGCACCCTCGAGGCGAGCGCTTCATCCCTTGAGATTACCAATCCAAGCAGACTAGCAGTAGAATCTGGGTTGGAGGCCACCTTCATTACCTTGTTCGCCACCATAGGAAGGACAGGCAGGTCAAGAGAGTTCAGCACATACTCTTCCAGTTTATCTGGCATATCTTTAAGTCCCCTATCGCAACAGAATTATTTTTTTCCTTTTCCATTATGGTCCTTTTTTTCTTTGCCATGCCCTTCAGATTTCTCTTCCTTCTCCCCCTTTTTTATCTTCTCCTTTTTGAACTCATCATTAATTACTACAAAATCTTTCCCATGTTCTCTTATTTTAATCACCTCTTCGGGTTGATATCCATGGTATTCTGATATAAATTTAAGATTTATAAGATTTATAACATCATCATCTCTGAGAACTATCTTTTTCCACTCTTTCCTTGGTTTATTCTTATAGTAACCTAATGCCCTTCCATACGGTGGGCCCTTTACCTCGGTTTTAACCGGCACATAGTATATCTCAGGGCTTAAGCCAAAATGGAGGGTAATGAACGACCAAGACCTCCCATGCAACCTGAGGTCTATTATTTCTACGGGTGCAACATGAGCCCTTTTTGCTATAAATATGACTACCGGTATTTCATCGTCTGGTATCCCTCTTTCTTTAATAATTATAACCTCCCTTTGGGGCACCCTGTAGTGCTCTCCAATCGAAAGATAGAAACCCTTCAAGCCACTGTCACCTATAGATATATCAAGATCAAAGTCGGTCTCTGCATGGCCTGTCAGGCCGAGAAACATCAAAGAGATCAATGCTACAAAAATAAATAATGAACGATTGGACATACTTTTCATAATCTTCTCCTTTTATGCCTTGAAATCCCCTAATGAGGCCCTAGTGAAGTATGATACGCTATAGGCTCACCAAAAATCCAGTAATAATATGCAATCCAAATTCGGGAATACATACCATTGGTGACGCTGCCTAATACTTACAATTCCAATGAAACCGCACCGCTAATTTTTGTCGCTCTCTGATATATGATTAATACCTACGGGGTTGGGTATTGAACCTGTATCTTCTCCTTTGTTTTAGGGATGCCACTGGCCGAATCTGAATTTGTCCAAAACCTTAGATGGAAAATAGATATGAACGATCGCGGGCTGAAAAGACTACCTCGGGCTTTTGTATACCTCTGTCTTCGGATAAAAAACCACCCAGGCAAACCAGTATGAAACTACTGATGGTATATCGTTTCCATTTTTATCTTTAATCCTTGCAGTCTTTGAGCCCGGATCATAGTTGACCTTTATCAGCCTTGATCCAATCGTGTCATCAAAAGAATGGGGACCCTGCTCAAGCTCTGAAAATGGATATGCCTTGGCCATCCCATTCAGCACAATTCCTAAAACAAAGGCCTTCGGATGAAACCGGCCGTCTGTACCTCCCGCCGAAAACATGAGCTGAGAAGACCTTGCATAAGACTCATACGGATCCTGCGTATAGTTTCTCTTAAAACCTGTATCAGTGGATAGAACCAGGGTCTTGGGATATTCTCTTTTCCATGCCTCCCATGTTGTATGCATCATAGGCACCAGGGTTAGGCGGGCCCCTGTAAGCTTTCCTGCTACAGCCTCCTGCTTTATCTGCGACCAGAGGCTTTCCGTCTGATGGTCGTACATGAGCACATCACTCTTATAGAGAAGACCTGAGACTCCGAAGGTATAATGCTTTCCATCAATTGCCGGGTCAAAGACCATCCCGGTCCCGCATAGGGGACAATAGGTTACTAATACCTGTTTGCCTCCAACTATGTCATTGACGATTTCATGCCAGTTGAGGATCTTAATAGGATAGGCCTTTGCCTCGCCATTTACGATGAGACCAAGCAGACGATCTTCATCTTTAAGGAAGCTTGCCTTTTCCGCATCTACAAATTTAGGCCTCAGGATCGCAGGGATCCCATCCTTTGGAGGCCCGCCTGAAAGGATCTCCTCCAGAGGGATGCTGTGTCTTGAAAGATCAAATCCTGTCAGTATCGGCAATAGGAAGACTAGAAGGATTATATATAGTCTTTTCATGATCGCCTCCTATCTAAAAAAGAGGCATCAGTACCCAGGGTTAATTCTCCCCTGGGTCCTGAGTGTCTGGGGTGCGTATCTATCTGCTATTTGCACTTTGGTGCAGAGGTCGGCATAAAATTGTATGCCACGCCTGGTTTAAAATGCATCCCCATCATGTCAAATTCATCAACAGCTACGTGCCGGAGCCAGAAACCCTCCTGGCCCTTATCGCCGCCATGGCCATGCTCATGTCCTTTAGCAACAGTTGCTGCATGAAAATGGACATACCCTGTCTTCCCCTTATCCGGCTGATCCTCGGCACAGAACCTCCCCTTGATCCCTTCTCCAACAAAGATCAGTTTATTCCCCTTTTCATTGACCGGCTTTGCAAAGTGAAGGAAGACGATCATGCCGGAATCGGCCTTCATCCAGAGGTGATCAGGCATTGAAGGGTTAAAAGGCTCATAGGTATATGCGGTCGCCAATTGTGGCCCAACCGCTTCCAGGGTCTCCTTTGGGACCTCCTTTTGGCCTTCTGCCCGGGTTATCACCTGGCCCGCCAGAATAACCCCAGCTAACATTAAAAATAGAATCAGAATCATCTTTTTCATGGTAACCTCCTTGTTTGGTTGTCTATCTTAAATAACCTTATTATGAAGATATACCGGACTACTGAATAAAGATGTAGGCTGGACTACGAAACCTTGATCTGCCCTCTCAGAAGGTCTGGCCTGAGGATGATAATCTTCCGGCCTTCAAAGGTGATCAGTCCCTCTTTTTTAAATTCTCCTAATGTTGCGCTTACCGTCTCCCTGATAGACCCGATCAGGTTAGCCATCTCCTGATGGGTAATCTTAATGCTTAATAAAATCCCATCCTGGTCAGGATTTCCGTATTCCTCTGACAATTGGATAAGGAGATGGGCCAGCCGGGATGGTACGTCCCGGAAAACGAGATCCTCAACGCGGCTTTCAATCCGCCTCAGGCGCAGGCCGATAAGCTTAGTAAGACGGAAGGATAGTTCCGGCCTTTTCCGGATCAGGGAGAGGAACTGCTCCTTCTGGATCACACATAGCTGGCTCTCCTCCATAGCCTCCGCAATGGTATCCCGCGCCGAACCCTCAAGGATCTCAAGTTCGCCGAATATCTCTCCGGGCTTTAACAGGGCCAGGGTGAGTTCCCTCCCATCTTCTGAGATACGTGAAATTTTGACACGGCCAGTCTTTAGGAGATATACCTGCCGGCTTGATTCGCCGGGCAGAAAGATTGTCTCCTTCTTCTTTGCCAGCTCCATCCTCGTCACACGGGCCAGCTCCTCCATATCATCAGCCGGTATCTCTTTGAATAGATTTATCCTCTGCAGATACCAGATTTTGCTGTTTAGCATAAAAGGATTATAGAAAGCCTGACTGAATAAATCAATATGATAATTAATCAGACCGCGAAGGCCCGTATAAGCAGAGGATCCTGAAGGTGCTTGAAAGATCTGACTCTACATGCTATACACCTACATGGGTCGATAAATGGAGATATCAGAGAAATTATGTTAGCAAGAGAAGGTATAATACGCCTGATAAGTTTCCTTGGAATCTTTACCCTGATGGCCGTATGGGAGCTAATCTCTCCGCGGCGCCCGCTTATAGTGAATAAACCCAGGCGCTGGTTTTCAAACCTTACAATTACTATACTGAATACCTTTCTGGTAAGGATCTTATTTCCAACCGGCGCAGTTGGGGTTGCCTTTGCAATAAGCAGGAAGGGCTGGGGAATACTAAGCCAAATGGTTCTACCGGGATGGATTGGAATAATTGTTACGGTAGCGGCGCTCGATTTCATCATATATATTCAGCATGTAGTCTTTCATGCATTCCCCATCTTATGGCGCATCCACATGGTACACCATGCAGATCTTGATATTGATGTCACAACAGGTAATAGGTTCCATCCCATTGAAATCCTCCTCTCCATGGTCATAAAGATCGCCTCTGTTGCGTTAATTGGCGCCCCTCCTTTGTCTGTATTGGTCTTCGAGGTACTGCTCAATGCCACATCTATGTTCAACCATAGCAATGTGAACATGCCTAAATATATAGACCGGATCCTTAGATTAATAATAGTTACACCCGATATGCACTGTATCCACCATTCAGTGATCAGACATGAGACTAACAGCAACTTCGGGTTCAACATCCCCTGGTGGGATCGCATGTTCAGGACATACAGGTCTG
>CAYZUL010000088.1:0-10757 GCA_964481895.1 uncultured Nitrospirota bacterium
AAGAACGGCCCTGCAGGTAATTGTGTGAAGGAATACGAGGCCAAAGGTTATAAAAAGATGGAACCGGAATCATATTCATTTCCGGCCATGGAGCCATACGACTATTAAGGTGTCCTGTGATAGAAGGCTGATTACTTCGTAATAACCCTGCTCAATCCTAAAGATATACGTTAAATCCAGGCCCAAGGCATGGCAGAGGATGATCCTGTTTACACCGCCATGGGCTAGGATCACGATCTCCTCCCCCCTGTGGACCGGGATGATCTGCTCCAATATCTATATTAAGCTTTACGGACTTGAAATCTTTCCTTAAGATGTGTTATAAAATAGTCGCTATGAATATCTTTAGAAAGTCATTAATAACTTTCCTCCTCTTTTTAGTGACCATCTCCACCTCCACCGGCTGCGCCTCCTTCCAGTTTAAGAGGGTGGTAAACCAGTTAAAGCCTGGGATGACAAAGGAAGAGGTCCAGTCGAAACTGGGAACACCTACTGGGATGGAACGAAAACAGATAACAATCAGCGACCTAAGGGAGAACTGGATCTACCATATCTACCGGACAAACCCCCTAACCCCGCTCTATCCTGATCTATATATACTCACATTCAGCAATGGAAAGCTCTTAGGCTGGAATTTGCCTAATCCGTATGACCCTAACCTGGTAAGCCTTCTCCCCCCTGCCTCCTAATATGTTCCACGTGGAACAAATGGTAGGGTAAATGGGAAGGATTATAGCCATAGCTAATCAGAAGGGGGGGGTGGGAAAGACGACCACTGCCATAAATCTTGCTGCGTCCCTTGCCGTTGCGGGTAAGACCACTCTTTTAATTGATCTCGACCCGCAGGGAAACGCAACAAGCGGACTTGGGATCAGCAGGGATGAGAAGAGACCTAGTATCTATGACCTTCTGATCAGAAAAAAGGGCATAGATGAGATCATCTTAAATACAGCCACAGAAGGGCTCCACATGATACCCTCAGGGATCGATCTTGTAGGCGCAGAGGTTGAGCTAATTGATATGGACGGCCGGGAGGCAGTCTTGAAGGGATCTATCTCGAATATCAGGTCGAGATACGATTTTATACTGATCGACTGCCCGCCTTCACTCGGGTTTTTGACAATAAATGCCCTAACTGCTTCTGATTCAGTGATGATCCCGGTCCAGTGCGAATATTATGCCATGGAAGGACTTGGTCTCCTGCTGAAGACCATCGATCGCATAAGAAACTCCCTAAACCATCCGCTGGTCGTTGAGGGGATACTCCTTACCATGTTCGACAACAGAAACAACCTCTGCCGCCAGGTGGCAGAGGAGATAAGGACTCATTTTAATGATATTGTATATAGGTCTCTTGTCCCGAGGAATATTGTCCTTGCAGAGGCGCCAAGTCACGGGATGCCTGTCCTTCTTTACGATATATCATCAAAGGGGGCTGAGGCATATCTACAACTTGCAGGGGAGATGCTAAAAAGATGCAGAGAAAGGCATTAGGAAAGGGTTTAGGCGCGCTTATTCCGGATGCACCCATTAAAAAGGAGGGGGCTGTTAATTCTATCTTGGAGATAGATATAGAGAGGATAGCCCCAAACAGGTATCAGCCAAGGGTCTTCTTTAATGAGGAGGAGATATCTAGGCTTGCCTCTTCCATCCGGTCAAAAGGGATTATCCAGCCTGTAATGGTAAGGAGGTCGTCTGATGGATGGTTTGAACTCATTGCGGGAGAGAGGAGGCTCAAAGCAGCAAGGGTAGCAGGCTATAAAAAGGTCCCGGCAATTGTCAGGGAGGCTAACGATGAAGAGATGGTGGAGCTTGCCCTGATTGAGAACTTGCAGAGAGAGGACCTAAATCCTATTGAAGAGGCAAAGGCATACCAAGGGCTATTAAAAGATTTCAACCTAACCCAGGAGGAGATATCTAATAAGGTAGGGAAGGAGAGATCCACTGTTGCAAATTCTCTTAGGCTTTTGACCCTTCCCTTTGAAATCCAGGAAGGACTAAAGGCCAGGGTGATCTCTGCCGGACATGCAAAGGTCATCCTCTCGGTCCAGCAGGAGGCCGAACAGATAAGGCTCCTCCGGAGGATCATTAAGGACAACCTTTCTGTAAGGGAGACGGAATCGATAGTCAAATCAGGAAAAGGAAGGCCGGGGAAAAAGAGGCCGGCAGGGAGAGAGGGGATCGATGACCTTGAAGATAGACTCAAGCGTCATCTCGGCACTAACATTAGGGTTGCCGGGAATGCAAAAAAGGGGAGGATTGTAATAGAATTCTACTCAAAAGAGGATCTTCAGAGGATCATAGACATGATCTTAAGATAGGAGGACAGGATGTTTACTAAGCCATCTAAGGAGGAGAGGGAGATAAAACCTGAAGAGATCATAGCCTTTCTTGGAAAGGGGACAAGTTTCAAAGGAATCATTACATATAGTGGTACTATCAGGATTGATGGTAATGTAGAGGGGGAGATAATTTCGCAAGGCACCCTTGTGGTCGGTGAAGATGCAACTATAGATGCTGAAATAAATGTAGGTAAAATTATAAGCAGCGGGAAGATTAACGGAAATATCATAGCTAAAGAACGGATACACCTTATGCATACTGCCATTCAGAACGGTTCGATTATGGCACCAATCCTGATCATAGATGAGGGCGTCAGGTTCAATGGCAACTGCGAGATGAAATCATCAGGAGGTCAAGATCTGCTTAAAGCCCAAAAGGAGGCAGTTATAACAGGAGGAGACACGGAGGAGGGAAGGGTCTGACTCTTATGAAGAAGAGGGTCTTAATCGGGATGAGCGGCGGGATAGACAGCTCAGTGGCTGCCTATCTGCTGCTTCAATCCGGGCATGAGGTTGAGGGCATAACCCTAAGACTCTGGGGAGATTCAGGCGAAGAGGAAAAGGACTGGAAGAGCCGGTCATGCTGCAAGATTGGTATTGCAAGATATGTTGCAGAGAGACTCGGGATAAAACATTCTGTCATAGATATCTCAGATCAATTCAGAGCGGATATAATAGGGCAGTTCCTTACAGAATATACATCTGGGAGGACACCAAACCCCTGCGTCCGATGCAATGAGAGAATAAAGTTTGGCCTCCTCCTCGATCTTGCCAGAGAAAAGGGCTTTGATCACCTGGCTACCGGTCACTATGCCAGGATCGAAAATAAAGGAGATGGTCATTATCTGTTAAAAAAGGGGGTCGATGAGACCAAGGACCAAGGCTATTTTTTGTACAGATTAAGGCAGGACCAGTTAAAGAATATCCTCTTTCCCCTGAGAGGGATAACAAAAAAGGAGGTCATTAAGATTGCAGATGAGCAAATGGGTCTCCCAACAGAGGAGATAAGGGAGAGCCAGGAGATCTGTTTCGTGACACAGAAGGACTACAGGGATTTTGTGGTGGACGAGATACCGCAGTCAGCAATCCCAGGTGATTTCGTCTCAGTTGGCGGAGATTATCTTGGCAGACACAGTGGTATCGCCTTCTATACCGTTGGCCAGAGAAGGGGGCTTGGTATACCCGCCCAAAAGAGGCTTTATGTTGTCCGGATAGAAAAGGAGAACAACAGGGTAATATTGGGAGATGAAAAAGACCTTTATGTAAGCCAATTTGTTATGAAAGATATTAATCTGATCGGGGCAGACAATATAGATGAGTTAGGGGAGAGGAAAGGTCTTAAAATAAAGATCAGGTACAGGTCAGACGAGATATCTGCCAGCATCCTTCCGGCAGATGATAACCGGGCCCTGGTCATCCTGAGTGAATGCCAGAGGGGTGTGGCCCCCGGTCAATCGGCTGTAATCTATGACGGCGAATATATAGTCGGTGGGGGGGTAATAGAATAGAACGATATTCCCCAATGTAGGGGCGAACCCGCGTGTTCGCCCAATTTATTAGGGAAGACACAGGTCTGTCCCTACGGGTGATGATGATCCCATGGAAATGATTGGACATGATAATGTATGATCATTAAAAGAATAAGCTTCACCCGTATGCTTATGTGAATAACGCTTCATTAAGTGCAGTCGATCCTTTAGGGCTTGGTCCCGTATCAGAGTGTGCAATGTATGATGCCGGTAGCAATGCAGGTAACGATTATGCGCGTACGGCCTCGGAGGTGTGTCGAATTATGGCCAATCCTGCGTTTGACTGTTTGAGGAATTGCGTCCTCAAAAAGTATGAAGAAGGATGCAACGGTTTCGGGTGTCAATTTAGAGATGAGAATGGAGATGGATCTTTCGATGGTGGTGCTCATGAAAGCTGTGCGGGGTGCTGTAACAGCGGCGGTGGAGGTCGAAAAGGTGGCGGCGGTTGTTAGGGTTGGAATCGTTGTCTGAGAATCGGCGTAAAACGCTTTTCAGCCTGGCTCGATTAGCGTTATGGGGAGGAGTTACCAGCATGGGGGGACTTTTTGTAGCTACTCAACTGGCATATTTTGTATGGTGGTGGCAGGGTCTTTTCCTTATAAGCTACAGTTTGACGGGCATTGCCATCAGTTTTTCTTTATGCAAAGTATTAGTAGGGGAAAACTTCGGACGCCCCCGCTTATTTTTAGGGGGTGCGATCGGGGGAATCATTGCAGGGATTTGCATTCGTATTGGATATTCCTCTTCGGACTTGGGTCAATACATTCTTCTGGCCTTGCTAATCGTTATCGCTACCGTGAGTCTTGCAGTCACACCGCTCAAAAGATCACTCCGTGTTATGAGCGGAGGAATCATTGCGACATTGCTTTACACACTGGGAGTTGCTGTTTCTTGGTATACCATATTGCCTTTGATCTGGAAGACATCAAATTATGTCTTGCCTGTAATGTTTGGCGAGAGGGCTGCTTCGATTATGGTGTCTATTGACCGTTTATTACTTATGTTGCGTGAATCGATTGGTTTTTATCTTGTCAACCTTGGGATGTTGGCTGCTTTTTGGAAGGATCTAGACAGTAAGGCTTAATTGGCTAAAATGGCAAATCGGCTTATACGATGACAAAGGACAACCGAATTATACAGACGTTTCCCGCAATGCGGATAATATGAAGTGGCTCCGGTATTATCTGAGTTGACAATATTGCAATATTTATATATTATAACATCCGGAGGTGACCCACAATGGGAAAACTGATCGTAGAATTGCCTGATGAGGTCCACAGAGAACTCAAGAAAAAGGCTGCATTACGTCATCAGACAATTAAAAACATAGTCACAGATCTCCTGGAAGATTATCTTTCGAAAAGCGATGAAAAAAAGGAGATCAAAGAGACAGGTCTATGCGGGAGGTGGGAAGACAAGCGTACAGCCGAGGCTATTATTGAGGATATAATCGTGCATCGAAAGTGGTTTGGAAAGACGAGAAGAAAAGGTGCCTAAATATATCCTGGATACCGACATCTGCATCTATTGGCTCAAGGGGAATAAGCAGATTGAAAACAGGATAATAGCAGTAGATCTCCAAAATATCTTCATAACAATAATTACAGAATGTGAACTTTTTTATGGCGCCTACAAATCGTCAATGATCGAAAAAAATCTAGAGGCTCTAAAAGCACTTCGTGAAAAGATCAAAACTATTCAGACCTCCCCGGATGTTGGTCCTCTCTACGGAAGGATCAAGGCTGATCTGGAAGAAAAAGGCCTGATGCTGGATGATGCCGATCTCCTTATCGCCTGTATTGCCCTTGCCTCCAAGGGGATATTGGTTACAAATAATATCAGCCATTTTAAAAGGATTTCCGGTTTGCAGATAGAGAACTGGAGATAGCAATGATAAAATACAATCCCGAAATCCATTAAGTCAGTTTTGATCTGGTCAATACACCTCTATCTGACACCTCTTTCCAGTCTCTCTCATATTGACAATGTCCCTCCCCTATGTTAACTTTTATCAACTTTATTAATAAGGATACATAATTGGGAAGTCTACAGCATATAAAAAGAAAGATCACCTCTGTTAAGTCTACCCAGAAGATCACAAAGGCCATGAAGATGGTGGCCGCTGCGAAGCTTAAGAGGGCCCAGGACAGGATAATTGCCGCAAGGCCCTATGCCAGGAAGATGGCCGATGTCCTGGGTAGACTAAGCGCAAATGTCAGAAGGGATATACACCCATTATTGGTAAAAAGAGAGTGCAAGAAGATAGAGGTAATGGTGGTTACCGCTGACAGGGGGCTCTGCGGGGGCTTTAACGCAAACATACTAAGAAAGGCATCTGAATTCATATCAGATAAAGAGGGGGTATATGAGATAAGCCTTACCCTTGTCGGGAGGAAATCTAAGGATTTCTTCGAGAAAAGGGGGTGTCAGATCACGCAGGCCTGGACGAATATCTTTGATCGTCTCTCATATCAGTATGCAACGGATATAGGAAATAATCTAATTGAAGGCTTTACCAGCGGGACATTTGATGAGCTTTATATTGTATGCAGCGAATTTAAATCGGCCCTTCAGCAAAGGATAGTGATCGAGAAGTTACTCCCTATAGAAGCAGTGGAGGTACCTGCAACATCCGCAGCAGTTGATTACATATATGAACCCTCGAAGGAGAGGATCTTTGAGGTGCTTTTGCCAAAATATATAGAGGTCCAGATATTTAAGGTCCTCCTTGAGTCTGTGGCAAGTGAGCTTGGGGCAAGAATGACTGCTATGGATGCCGCATCAAGGAATGCCTCTGAGATGATCTCGAGACTTACCCTTGCTTACAACAAGACGAGGCAGGCAAGCATTACAACGGAATTAATGGATATAGTAGGTGGCACAGAGGCATTAAGCAAGCAAAAATAGGGACGCCCAGGGACTGTTACTTTTATAACCGGTTTTTTAAGGAGGGGAAAGATTGGAAAAGGGAAGAGTTATCCAGGTCATCGGGCCAGTAGTCGATGTGGAGTTCCCCATTGGTGAACTCCCTGCAATCTATAATGCCTTAAAGATTAAGTCTGATGCTGACGAAAAGGGGGAAAGACTGGCAATAAACCTTACGCTTGAGGTTGCGCAACACCTTGGGGGGAGCAGGGTAAGATGTATTGCTATGTCCTCTACAGACGGGCTTGTGAGGGGTATGCCTACAGAGGATACCGGCGGGCCTATCAGTGTCCCTGTTGGCGATGAAACCCTTGGCAGGATGGTAAACCTCCTGGGTGATCCGATCGACAATATGGGACCCATTGAGGCCGGCAAGAGATATCCTATCCATCGTCCCGCCCCCTCTATGGAGGATCAGGATACAAGCACAGAGGTCTTTGAGACAGGGATTAAGGTAATAGACCTCCTCGAACCCTATGCCAGGGGGGGAAAGGTAGGTCTCTTCGGCGGTGCCGGGGTCGGAAAGACAGTCATAATAATGGAGCTGATTCATAACATTGCAACTGAACATGGAGGCTATTCTGTCTTTGCCGGTGTAGGTGAGAGGACAAGGGAGGGTAATGACCTCTGGCTTGAGATGAAGGAATCAGGGGTAATCAGCAAGACAGCCCTGGTATACGGGCAGATGAGCGAACCCCCCGGGGCAAGACTAAGGGTAGGATTGGCTGGACTTACCATGGCGGAATACTTCAGGGACGAAGGAGGCCAGGATGTCCTCCTATTCATAGATAATATATTCAGGTTTACCCAGGCGGGCTCAGAGGTATCTGCGCTCCTTGGAAGGATGCCTTCTGCAGTCGGATATCAGCCGACCCTGAGTACTGAAATGGGCGAATTGCAGGAGAGGATCACCTCCACAAAGAGGGGTTCTATTACATCCGTCCAGGCCATATATGTGCCGGCAGATGATCTGACAGACCCGGCGCCTGCCACAGCATTTGCCCATCTTGATGCAACAACGGTATTATCAAGACAGCTTGCAGAACTTGGGATCTATCCAGCTGTTGATCCCCTCGATTCAACTTCAAGGATACTGGACCCGAAGATCGTCGGGGAGGAGCACTACCAGGCGGCAAGGGAGGTCCAGTCAATACTTCAAAGGTATAAGGACCTCCAGGACATTATCGCCATACTCGGCATGGATGAACTCTCTGATGTGGATAAGATCCTGGTTGCCAGGGCAAGGAAGATACAGAGGTTTTTGTCCCAGCCATTTTTCGTTGCAGAGGCCTTTACCGGGTCACCGGGAAAATATGTTAAACTAAAGGATACGATAAAGGGTTTTAAGGAGATCATAGCTGGGAAGCATGATAACCTGCCTGAGCAGGCATTCTATATGGTAGGAACCATAGATGAGGTACTGGAGAAGGCAGAAAAGCTTGGCGTCATGAGTACAAACTAAAATAAGGTTTATTCAGTAACTGTTTGCTAGGGGTGCCGATTATAGGCTGAGAGTCCCAGGATCATGGGACAACCCTGTAGACCTGACCTAGATAATACTAGCGTAGGGAAGCGGCAACATCTTGGTAAAAGGAATAAAGCCGTACTTCCATTAAGTACGGCTTTTCTGCTTAATAAGGATATTTAAAGATGAACCTTGAGAAGACAGAGGGTGTCCTTTCTACCACTGCAAAACCAGATAAGGTCCTCTTTGATGAGATCCTATCCCGGGCAATGGATCTTAAAGGATTAAGCCAGGAGGAGGTCTCGCTCCTCCTTAACATAGAAGAGGAGGAGATGCTGCACGAACTTTGCCATGCAGCAGGAGAGATAAAGGTGCTGACAATGGGAAAGAGGATCTCCTTTTTTGCCCCCCTTTATCTCTCAAATGATTGTACCAACAACTGCCTCTATTGCGGATTCCGCCGCGACAATAAAAGGGCAGTAAGAGTCACCCTTAAAGAGGATGATATAATCGCTGAGGCAAGATTCCTCCAGGACCAGGGGTTTAAGCAGCTCCTCCTTGTTACAGGAGAGGATAGGGGGAAAAATGGTGTCCAATATCTAAGCTCTGCTGTAAAGGCTATCCTGAAACATACAGATTTCAGGAGGATAAACATAAATGCCCCGCCCATGACAATTGACGAAATGAGGTGCCTGAAAGATTCCGGTGCTGACCTCTATCAATCCTTTCAGGAGACCTATCATAAAGAGACGTACGCTGTTATGCATCCATCCGGGAGGAAGAGGGATTATGTCTGGCGGGTCGGCGTTATAGAGAGGGCAATTGAGGCAGGATTTAGCAAGGTAGGCATGGGGGTACTCCTGGGCCTGTATGATTATAGGTTTGAGGTCCTGGCACTCCTGGCACATGCGGCCTGTCTGAGGTCAAAATATAGTATAACACCTGCCGCCCTTTCTGTACCAAGGCTGAGACCGGCTCCGGATTCTATGCTCGATAACCCCCCCCATCCGGTTTCAGACAGTGCATTCAAGAAGATAGTGGCCATCTATCGTCTGGCACTGCCATATACTGATCTGACAGTATCAACAAGGGAGGGCGAAAAGATGAGAGATGAGGTGATCCACACAGGCGTCTCTGTATTGAGCGCCGGTTCACGTACAGAGCCCGGCGGGTATACAAGATCAGTCTCAACAGGCCAGTTCGAGACAGAGGACAAAAGACCGCTGGATGTTATGGAGAAAGTCATAAGGGCAGCCGGCCTTATCCCGGACTTTTAGGTGAACAAGACGAGCTTGCGGAGTAGGCTCCAAAAGGCTTTGCTCACTTAAATGGGGCGAATGAAAGCCCCTGTAAGCGGGTGTCTAATCAGCGAGCAAAGCGAGCGTTGAGGGGGAGGCTCCATCCGGCTTTGCCGGTGGAGGGGGCGACGCGAGCCCCTATAATAGACCACAGATGAAGATAAGGCTTAATGGGGAGGAGAGGGTGATCAGCGATGGAATGACCATCGATGCACTCCTTTCTACGCTTAACATCTCTGAACTTAATTCAGCAGTAGAGTTAAATTCAGATATTATAGACAAAAAGGATTATGAGAGGACCAGACTCAATGACGGAGATCTGGTCGAGATAATAAGTTTTGTCGGGGGAGGGGCAATGTCTGATACGTTAACCATCGCCGGTATAGAATTTGGATCAAGGCTCTGGGTAGGAACCGGAAAATATAAGGACTTCATGGAGACAAAGAGGGCCATTGAGGCCTCCGGGGCTGATGTTGTTACCGTTGCGGTCAGAAGGGTAAATATACTTGACAGGGACAAGGAAAACCTCCTTGACTATATAGACCCGAAAAAATATAAGATACTGCCAAATACAGCTGGGTGCTACACAACAGAGGACGCGATAAGGACAGCGCGCCTTGCTAGGGCGGCAGGGGTATCTGAGATGGTAAAACTCGAGGTGATCGGGGATGAGCGCACCCTCTTCCCTGATAATGAGGCCTTACTGGAAGCGGTAAGGATATTGGTTAGGGAAGGTTTTATAGTGTTTCCCTACACCAATGACGACCCGGTAATGGCAAAGAAACTTGAGGATGCGGGCTGTGCGGCTGTTATGCCATTAGCTGCGCCAATAGGATCCGGTCTAGGCATCAGAAACCCATACAATATCAAGATCATTCTTGAGACCATCTCGATCCCTGTGATTGTAGATGCAGGTGTCGGGACTGCATCAGACGCCGCCATAGCCATGGAGTTAGGCTGTGACGGTGTCCTTATGAACACAGCCATAGCCGGCGCAAAAGACCCTATAGCCATGGCGGAGGCAATGAGGTATGCCGTTCTTGCAGGCAGGCTTGCATACAGGGCCGGCAGGATACCAAAAAAACTCTACGCCACCGCAAGCAGCCCGATGGAAGGCCTATTAACATAGATGCTTTGCCAACTGGAGGGGGCGACTTAAAACCAGCGAGCAAAGCGAGCGTTGAGGGGGAGGCTCCAT
>CAYZUL010000089.1:0-10540 GCA_964481895.1 uncultured Nitrospirota bacterium
TCGGAGGAGCCACTGCACCGCACGGGCCCCCACAGATGATCGTCGCCTCCCCCTCAACGCTCGCTTTGCTCGCTGGTAGATACTCACGAAAAAGCCCGTGGGTCTCTACGCCAATGGGAGGCTTATAGTAAAGGTTGTGCCCTTTCCGACCTCGCTCTCAAGGCGAATCTTTCCTCCATTGGCCTCTACAAAGCCTTTTGACAGAGACAGGCCGAGCCCGATCCCTGACCTCTTTGTTGTAAAGAGCGGCTGAAATATCTTATCTATATGTTCTTTAGGTATCCCGCAGCCTGTATCGGCAAACGAGATATTAAGGTGCTTATCGTCTGGTCCGGCCCCGTCAACGGAGGTGCGTATGCTGAGGCATCCTCCGCCATTCATCATCGCATGAGCCGCATTAGTTATTATATTGCAAAAGACCAGCCGTATCTGGATTCTGTCTATATAGACCTTGGGAAGATCGGTCCCAAGGTCCAATTTTACCTTGATATTATCTTTGGGTCTGGCTGCTTCGAGGGCCTCAGATACGAGGTCTCCTATATCAACTTCTTGTCTCTCAGGGGGTCTTACCCTGGAAAAGTCGAGGAGGTCAGTGATAATCTTACTCGTAACATTAATCTCGTGGTCCATCATCTCCAGATATTCCATTATCTTTCTATCCCCATCCTTCATCCTGGATTTAAGATAATGTATGGCCCCCTTAATCCCGGCAAGGGGGTTTTTTATCTCATGGGCAACAGACCCGGCCATCTGCCCCATAATGGCAAGTTTCTCCTTTCTTAGTAACTCTTCATGGGCATCTTTAAGCTCCTTTGTCCTCTCCTCCACGATCTTTTCAAGTTCTTCTTCATGTCTTGCTATCCTGTCAAAGAGCTCGGCCCTCTCAATTGTCAATGCAGCATCTGTTGCTAAGGAAAGGAGTATCTCCTCATCCGCCTTTGTAAAAGGCTCTTCATTGGCCTTCTCACAAAAATAGTAGCTGCCCAATATCCTGTCTCCAGAGATAATTGGAATCCCCAGGAAGGTCTTCATGACAGGATGGTGGGATGGAAAACCGGCTGAACGGGGATCTTCTCCAATATTATCTATCCTTATTGGTCTCTTCTCTTTTAACATCAGACCTATAATCCCCTTTCCGACTGGCAGTGCGCCCACTGCCTCAACCTCCCCGGTCGTAAGGCCGGATGTTATAAACCTCTTGAGTTGACCATCAGAATCCCTGAGTCCTATTGCCCCATATCTTGCATTCACCAGCACCATGGCGTGGCTTACAAGTCCCTCAAGGAGTTCAGGGAGGGTAAGTGTGGAACTTACTATCCTTGTGGCCTCATAGAGGGTATTTATCCGTCTGTTCTGCTCTATCATCTTCTGTCTGATCGAGCCCAGGCTTAAGGCCATCCTGTTGAATTCATCTGTCAGAAGACCTACCTCGTCATAGGAGCGAATAGGGAGCTGAAGGTCAAGCCTCCCGCTGCTGATCTCCCGAACGCCCCTATTTAACTCCTTTAAGGGTTTTATAATCATCCTGGTTATATAATAGGAAAGGCTTAGTATGAGGAGGACAGACCCAATAAAAAATCCTACAAAAATACGCTTAAAGCTTTGTGTCCATAAATATAGTTCCTTAAGTTCTTCCGCCCCTATAGGCCCTTCCTTAAATATAACATCCGCCGAATAGATCCTATAAATACCCATGAGGGTAAGCGGCACAATTCCAACTATTAAAAGGGCCAGAAATATTTTAGTTCCTATATTCCATTTTTTAAACATATTCTGACTTAAAGAACTTTATTTAAAATTATAACATAGTCCTGATCTTCAGGACTATTTCGGTACAAGGTCTCGACCTTTCGTGGAGGCTTTGGCCATGCCTCTGATAAGGTAGTCTGTGCCGTAAGGGACAAGGATTGTGATGAATGCCTGCTAAAAGGGAGATGCACCTGCTCATATTGGGAGGGCATATGTATGCGGGGAAGGGGACGAGCTTTGTGTTGGGGAGGTATGAGGTAGTGGAGAGATAAGGATTGAGTGATATGTTAAGGATAGGCCATAAGCCCAAGACCTTTAAAATCCCTGTCAAAGGTGAAACATGGCATACCATCAAGAATGCCTGTAATAACTACATAAGAGATAGCATCGCAAAAAGAAATCTTCTTATCTCTGGAAAGCTTCTTAAAAACCTTCTCAGCCGCATCCCTTATAGAATCATCATATTTAATTATAGAAAGTGCGGGCTTAACTGTGTCAAGAAATTCAACCGCAGCTTTATGGCTCAGCCTATATCTGATGAGGGTTACTGTTTCACTTATAATATCCCATGTGGTATAGAGTGTAACAGCATTATCTTTGCAATATTCAAGGAGCACGCCTGCTTTTTCAAAATTTGTGTCATGGGGGCATAGGGATGCAAAGAAGAACGAGGTATCACAAAAGGCTTTATTCTCAGAGAGATTCAAGGGGTACCCTCAGCAACATAGAGATATTCCTTGATATTTTCAGATACAGGGTATCTCCTCTTTTTAAGAGACGCCTTTTTCCTGAGCCCAATGATCCTGGCTGCTGCCTCCCCTGGTTTGACCATGGGTGGCAGCTTAATCTCAGCCACCACCTCATCATGCACCGTTACCTGATAAACTGTATCAGGGGAGGTCTTGAGAGATTTTATAATAGACGGAAGCTTCTTTCTCGCCTCTGTTATGGAGATTACTGTCTTCACTTGCATCGCCTCCATTTAAAATGTATCATTTGTACATCATTGTACAATATGGCTCATAGTCTGTCAACTACAGATGGGAGGAGCAATAAGTTGGAGGATAAGACCTGATGAATAAGGTATTGAAGACTAACCCCTCCCGGCCTCCCCTTTAGTAAAGAGGATGGGGAAGACCTGATGAATAAGGATATTAGTCGCCTATAACTGATACCTCTTCAAGATATCTTATAAATGTCCTGATGCCGCCTGATGCCTGACCCCAGTCAAAATATTCGTTGGGTCCATGGTAGGCATGTTCGGGGAGGCTTAAGCCCAGCATAATAATAGGGACCCCAAGATGTTTCTGCATCTTGGAGACGGCGCCTATGGAACCCCCCTCGCGTACAAATGCCACCTCCCTTCCAAAACCGAGATTAACTGCCCTCTTTGCCGCATCAGGATATGGCCCTTCCGGTTTGCAATAATATGGATCAAGCATCCCCTCCTTGATTATCGAGACATCGGGATTGATCTTTTTTACAAACCCTGAAAAAAGCCGGAAGATCTTTCTTGTGTCCTGATCAGGGACAAGCCTCATGCTGATCTTGGCCTCGGCATAAGGTGGGACGACGGTCTTTATACCGTCTCCACTGTAGCCGCCTACAATTCCGTGGGGTTCGAATGTTGGGCTAAACCAGATCCTCCTGATGGTCTCCTCCCTGTCTCTGGTGCGCATGGAAATCAGGTTGTGTGCCCTCTTGAATCTCTTCACATCAAATCCGGACTCAAGGACAGAGGCAAACTCCCCCTTACTATAAGGCCTTACGTCGTCATAAAATCCCGGTATGAGCACCTTCCCGGTCTTTGCATCATAACAGGAGGAGATGATCTGACAGATCTCGCCTAAGGGGTTTCTTGCCGCCCCGCCCGTGAGGCCTGAATGGGCATCCTGCCTTCCTGTCTTTAATATCAACCTCGCCCCGACAAGCCCCCTGACGGCATATGAGATCGCCGGTCTTCCCCTTGACAGCCAGATGGTATCTGATACAAGGATAGAATCTGCGTCTATCTCCTTCTTTTTTTTCAGGAGAAATTCCTCAAAATGTGGACTCCCTATCTCCTCCTCAAACTCCCAGATAAATTTGATATTAACAGGGATCCTGTTTTCCGCGGCGAACCTGGAGGCGAGCAGGATAGAAAGTGCAGGCCCCTTGTCATCTGTTGCCCCCCGTCCGATGTATCTGTCCTCTATCTTTTGTAGTTTGAAGGGCTCCTGCTTCCACCCCGGCTCCAGGGCAGGCTGGACATCTAAATGATTATATACTGCTATGGTAGGGTCATCCTTTCCTGCCATTATCTGACCATATACCACAGGATTCCCTTTTGTGGTTACCTTCTCCGCCTTTGCACCGATAGACTCAAGATACTCCACTGCCAGATCAGCCCCTCTCTCTATGTCTTGCCTCGTGGTAGGGTCATTGCTGATGGTGGGTATCTCTACCATCCGGGCCAGCATCTCCTCAAAGTCCGGCCTTATCGATTTTATATAGCTCTCTATTTTTTTGGTTGGGATGGATGCCATCACTTATAAACCAATATCCTTTAAGATTAATATTGTTACGCTCCTATTCAAAATAAATTTTAGCAATGAAAGAGGGATACCTCGAACAGGTAATAATCATCGACCAAGAGCAAATACCTGAAAGGAGGATATCCCTATGAACAAGTTTATCAGCATTTTGGGGTAGATTCTACAGAAAAAGGATATGTGAGGATAAAAAGCCTTGTAGGTTAAAGCTTCTGTGGTACGTGTACTTGTCCATCACATATAAATTGCTTCGGTTTTGTCTCGTAATAACGGGCAATAAAATAGATCCTTCTGTAAGGAAAAGGCAACCCTATTTCCTTCATAACCTTTTGACAAATCAGCATTTTTTTGGTATAATTAATACTGAGAAGAGACAGAAATAATAGCAGCGGCCCGTATTAGCGGGTTATTATCTCGACAACCCTACTCATCCCAAAGAATCTAATTAAATCTACCGGCTTTCAAACCCGCATGATCTAAATATGCTAAGGAGATGCCTTGCTTTTCGAGGGTTTCTGCTTAGCGCAGCAAAAGAAGTATTAAGGATTTTGAGGGTATAAAGATGAAAAAATACCTAATCTTAATAAGCTTGATCTTTTTGATCACCAACCCGGTCTGGATGTCTCAGGCCTACTATACCCCTATCCCTGCAGAAGACCCAGGGGCCTTTATAGGGATGTGGCTTGATCCGGTTGGACTCATGCACCATATCTATGACATGGATGGGGATGGAAAAATCGAACTTGAGACTGTCAGGAGACAGACCATCTTTCTCCTTTTACCGGATAATACTGTGCTTTTTACGCCGCCCCGTTGGGAAGAGAATCCCTTCATCTACTATGTAGATTTTAATATGAACGGGAAATATGAGGAGGATGAGATGTTCCTTGACAGGGAGTCGGATGGGATAAATGGGAATGAGGAATATCTGCTTCCTTGAATTGATCCTCTTGCCTCTCAAAGTCTTTATAATGGGGGTGGTGGAATATTACCCGTTCAGCGTTCACTTATTTACGAGATGAAATATATAGTGGTTATATGGTTGTCAAGCAACGTGGTTTGGTATTTAGACTTCAGCAGCCGCAGAATTTTGAAACCCCCTATATCCCTTATATCTCAATGATCCTTGGCGTCTTTCTCTACCCCACCTTGCCTCCCCTTACAAAGGGGAGGGATTATTAGTGTCTGCCTTTGACAGGATCTTTTTTACCGGAGCCAGTTTTCGACCTGTAAATCTGGGGTTTTGGAAAAGTGCCGGATTTGCTTATGAAAAGCCTTGCCTGATCCTCGTCAACTCCTTATAATCACCCAAAACTAAACTTTATACGGAGTGATAATTGACATCTGGTACCGGACCAAGTTCATTGCTTTCTTTTGGAAATATAAAGAACCTCCTCTTTATTTTTATACCCATCACATTGGTGCTGGAATTCATCCATGCAGATCCCCTTTTTATCTTTATCTCCGCCTCAATAGGGATAATCCCCCTTGCCGGTCTCATGGGAAAGGCAACAGAGGCTATGGCAAGCTCGTCTGGAGAGGCGATAGGAGGATTTTTAAATGCCTCTTTTGGAAATGCCGCAGAGCTTATAATTGCTGCCATGGCATTGAAAGAGGGGCTCCCCGACCTGGTAAAGGCATCCATAACGGGTTCGATCATAGGGAACCTGCTTCTTGTAATGGGGATAGCCATTGTTGCCGGCGGCGTAAAGAACAAGGTGCAGACCTTTAACAGGACTGCAGCAGGCATGGGCGCCACACTCCTTTTTCTCTCAACTGTCAGCCTCGTAATACCTGCCCTATACCACTTTACAGTAAAGGGTATCTCCAATCCGCAGGAGAGGGAGTTGAGTGTTGAGATAGCGATTGTCCTTTTTGTTGCCTATCTCCTGAGTCTCCTCTTCTCATTGAAGACACACAGGCACCTCTATGAAACAGGGGGACAAAAAGATGAGGAGATCCCCAACTGGGGATGGAGAAGGTCTATATCTGTCCTCCTTGGGGCAACAGCAGGTATTGCTGTAATGAGCGAGATCCTTGTATCTGCCATTGAACCAGCAGCAAAGAGCCTTGGGATATCAGAGCTCTTCATAGGCGTTATCTTAGTTGCTATTATTGGAAATGCCGCAGAGCATTCCACTGCTGTGATAGTTGCAGCAAGGAACAAGATGGACCTGGCCATGGGAATTGCAGTAGGATCAAGCATACAGGTAGCCTTATTTGTGGCGCCTGTACTCATATTTATCAGTTATATCTTCGGATCTCCAATGGACCTTATCTTTACACCCTTTGAGGTAGTGGCTGTAGCCTTATCTGTCGGGATCACAGGATTTGTAGCAATGGACGGGGAGTCAAACTGGCTTGAAGGGGTAATGCTCATTGCAGTCTATTTCATTCTCGGCATAGCCTTCTTCTATCTTCCCTAAGAAGTAAATAAGAGCGCCTCAAAACCCCTTGTTATTAATAGCTTCTTTATGCTAATATTACCATCTGATAAGCGGCTTTCAGCGTAAGAGTGCAAGCCCTAAAGAAGTAAGAGGAGAAATTATGAGCATGGCTATCAGCAAGGAAGAGGTCGAACGTGTTGCAAAGCTGGCAAGACTTCTGGTCAGCGAAGAGGAGAAGGATGTACTTGCAAGACAGCTTTCAAGCATCCTGACATATGTAGGAAAGCTGAACGAGCTCAACACAGAAGGTGTAGAGCCTCTCTCCCATGTTATCGACATAAAGAATATCTTCAGGGAAGATAAGACCAGGGAATCGCTTTCCCAGGACCTTGCCTTGAGCAATGCCCCTGAAAAGAGGGATGGTTTCTTCAGGGTTCCAAAGATAATTGAGTAGACAGGAGTTAATATGCTTCGTCTTATGTTAAAGTCAAAGATTCATGGCGCAACCATAACGGATGCTAACCTTGCATACGAGGGGAGCGTAACAATAGACCAGGAATTTATGGAGGCTGTCGGCATAATTCCATATGAGCAGGTCATGATCTCCAATATAAATAATGGCGAGAGGTTTGAGACCTATGCAATACCCGGCGAGAGGGGAAAAGGCGGTGTCTGTCTAAACGGCCCTGCCGCGAGGAAGGGTGTTACAGGCGATAGAATAGTAATCTTCTGCTATTCATATTATGACGAAAAAGAGATCTTTACATATAAACCGAAGATCATAAAGCTCGGACCAAAGAACAAGAGGATCGATTAGTGGATCTTCACCACCTCACCATACATGAACTATCGGGGATGCTGAAAAAAGGGGAGATACGATCAAGGGATATTGTAGATTCCCTCTTTAAAAGGATAGATCATACTGAGGGTAAGATAGCTGCATATATGACATTGACAAGGGACCTTGCCTATGAGCAGGCTGAAAAGGCCGATTCCGTGATTAAATCCGGCAAGTCAGGCCATCTTACAGGGATCCCTGTAGCCATCAAGGACAATATATGCACAAGTGGTATTAGGACCACCTGCTCCTCAAAGATACTTGACAATTTTATCCCGCCCTATGATGCCACCGTTATCACGAGACTCAAGGACGCCGGGGCTGTCTTTACGGGAAAGACCAATATGGATGAATTTGCAATGGGCTCATCCACGGAGAATTCGGCATATGCCATCACAAAGAACCCCTGGGATACGGAGAGGATACCCGGAGGCTCAAGCGGCGGATCTGCGGCGGCTGTATCTGCCGATGAATGTATAGCTGCGCTCGGATCTGACACCGGGGGATCGATTAGGCAGCCTGCTGCGTGCTGTGGTGTAGTAGGGTTAAAACCTACATACGGCAGGGTGTCAAGATATGGCCTTGTGGCATTTGCTTCATCCTTAGACCAGATCGGCCCCATAACAAAGGATGTAACAGACAGCGCCATGCTGTTGAATATAATCGGCGGACATGATCCTCTCGACTCCACATCAGTCAACACCCCTATGCCCGACTTTACCGGGTTTCTTGAGGGAAGCATAAAGGGTGTCAGGATCGGCATACCAAAAGAATATTTTATAGAAGGAATGGATACAGCGGTTGAAAGATCTGTCTTGGACTCCATATCCGTCCTTGAAGGCCTTGGCGCAGTAAAAAAGTATATCTCCCTCCCCCATACGGATTACGCCGTAGCCACATATTACATCCTCGCCACGGCCGAGGCGAGTTCCAATCTTGCCCGCTACGACGGCGCAAGATATGGCTACAGGACAAAGAATGCAAAAGACCTCTTCGATATGTATATCAGGAGCAGGCAGGAGGGTTTTGGTCCTGAGGTAAAAAGACGGATCATGCTGGGTACTTACGCCCTGTCAGCCGGATACTATGATGCCTACTACAGGAAGGCCCAACAGGTGAGGCGCCTCATAAAAGAGGACTTTGACAGTGCCTTTGAATCGGTTGATGTCATTATTACCCCGACTGCACCTACCCCTGCCTTTAAGACAGGGGAAAAAACAAAAGACCCGCTTAGCATGTACCTCTCCGATATCTTCACCATATCTGCAAACCTTGCAGGCATCCCGGCAATATCAATACCGGGCGGGTTTTGCAGTGGAAATCTGCCTGTAGGCCTTCAGATATTGGGAAGACACTTTGATGAGGAGATGCTATTTAGGCTTGCGTATGCCTTTGAGCAGTCTACGGAATGGCACAAGAGGAGGCCGGATATTTAAATAACGTGAGGTAGATGCAATGCAGTATGAGGTGGTAATCGGGGTTGAGGTTCATGCCCAGCTTCTGACAAAATCAAAAATGTTCTGCGGTTGCAGCACAAGGTTCGGGGAAAGACCCAATACGCAGACCTGTCCAGTATGCCTTGGACTTCCCGGTACACTTCCAGTCATCAATAAAAAGGCTGTGGAGATGGCCATTAAGACCTCCCTCGCTACAAACTGTATGATATCGGCATACAACCGGTTCGCCAGGAAGAACTACTTCTACCCTGACCTTCCCAAAGGTTACCAGATCTCTCAGTATGAACTCCCATTGGGGGAAAACGGATTCCTTGATATAGATACAGATGGAATAAAAAAGAGAATAAGGATAAGAAGGGTCCATATGGAGGAAGATGCCGGGAAGAACCTCCATGAAGATATAGCAAATGCGAGTCATGTTGATCTGAACAGGGCAGGAGTACCTCTCCTTGAGATTGTGAGTGAGCCTGACATAAGATCACCTGAAGAGACCGTTTCCTACCTGAAATCCCTGAGGGACATACTGATCTACCTCGAAGTCTGCGACGGGAATATGGATGAGGGCAGCTTCAGATGCGAACCAAACATATCGCTCAGGCCGGCAGGGAGCCTGGAGCTTGGCACCAAGACAGAACTTAAGAACATAAACTCCTTCAAGTTCGTACAAAAAGCACTGGAATATGAGATAAAAAGACAGGAAAAGACCTTAAGGGAAGGCGGCAGGGTAATTCAGGAAACAAGACTCTGGGATACCGACAGGGAGGTTACAGAGACGATGCGGAGTAAAGAGGAGGCGCATGACTACAGATACTTCCCTGAGCCGGATCTGGCCCCTCTAATGATCTCCAGGGAGTGGACAGAGGAGATCAGAAAGGACCTGCCTGAACTCCCAAACGCAAAAAGGATAAGGCTTGTAAGCCAATATGGGATACCTGAATATGATGCAGCGCTGCTCATATCTTCTAAGGGCCTGGCCGATTATTTCGAGAGGTGCGTAAACCTCTATAATCAACCAAAGACAGTAAGCAACTGGATAATGGTAGACCTCTTAAGGCTCCTTAAAGAGGATAGCATGGCTATAGAAAAATGCCCTCTGAGACCCGAGCAGCTTGCCGGCATGCTCAAGCTGATTGACAAAGGGACTATCAGCGGAAAGATAGCAAAGACGGTCTTTGAGGAGATGTACAGGACAGGCAAAGAGCCGGCGACTATTGTAAAGGAGAGCGGGCTTACCCAGATAGTTGATGAATCCGAGATTGAAAGGGTTATAGAGGGTGTGATAAATTCAAACCCTGATAAGGTTGAGGCGTACAGGAAAGGAAAGGACAAACTATTTGGCTTCTTTGTTGGTGAGGTAATGCGAGCCTCAGGAGGAAAGGCCAACCCGGCAAAGGCAAATGATCTCTTAAAGAAGAGATTAAACAGGTAGCATATCCCCTACTAGGGCCCTACTAGTGGGAATCTACTTGAGCTGATCAAATAAGTTTGGAAAAGGGACGGTATCTTTTAGTTACCAGCGAGCGAATGCGAGCGTTGAGGGGGAGGCTCCATCCGGCTTTGCCGGTGGAGGGGGCGACG
>CAYZUL010000090.1:0-10503 GCA_964481895.1 uncultured Nitrospirota bacterium
TTGAAAGGATACGCTGCCTTCTTTACTTTTTCCACACTTTTTGATTATAGCTCAGTCATATACATGAATTACTTTGCACGTATAAGCGAGTTCTCCAGCAAGAGAGTTATGCCAACTGATAAATGAGATGAAAAACACTATCAACGCCGTGATCATCATGTTCATTTACTTTTTCTCCTTTGGTTAACGCCACGCTAGCAAGCGATTGTAAGGCACCGACCTGAGATCCCCTGCCCTAGCACGCCATGCCCCCTGCTCACGTCCCTTGCAACCTGCGGTGCGTCGCGAGCGATGAAAAGGCATATTGCATCAAGGTCATCGAGGGCCTGTGGCGTCCACCTTACTTGAGCCATCTCGCCATCCGCTGGCGGGCTTCTTCCTGACTGATCAGTTCACCACGATCTGCCTGGCGGAGACCTTTCTCTATCTTGTAGAGCAGGTATAATCGGTCGATGGCGTCTTCGACGCTCGCATCGTCCGGAAGTTCTTCGATTGTTTTCAAAATCTGTTGTTTGATTTCCACGGTTTACCCTCCGTTCGATATTCACTATATATCGTAGCATAAGTTCTGTCAGAGACAAACTTGGCCCCCTGCGCTATGCCTGAGCGAAGCGAAGGGAGAACCAGTTATTAGACAGTTTCAGTATCAAACTGTAACAAATTGCATATAACCAGTCAAGAAATATAAAGAGTCCGAGGGATATCAATATTCTTGGCAGGGCGCAATTCCTTCTATTTTTTTCTGAATCGTGTCTGTGATAAAATGGGTTTGGAGGTCTTAGTCTCATGGGGTTTAAGCTCGTATCGGAATTCTCTCCCAAGGGGGATCAGGCAAAGGCAATAGAACAGCTTACCGACGGGCTGATTAATGGGATAAAACACCAGGTATTGCTCGGCGTCACAGGCTCCGGTAAGACATTTACCATGGCGAATGTCATAGACAATATAAATAAGCCTACCCTTGTGATGGTTCACAATAAGACCCTTGCCGCCCAGCTCTATGGTGAATTTAAGTCTTTCTTCCCTGAGAATGCCGTTGAATATTTTGTAAGTTACTATGATTATTATCAGCCTGAGGCATATCTTCCTCAGACAGATACATATATCGAAAAGGACTCATCAATAAATGATGCCATCGACAGGATGAGGCACTCGGCCACAAACTCCCTCTTTGAAAGGGATGATGTGATCATAGTTGCCTCTGTCTCCTGTATTTACGGCCTCGGTTCCCCTGAGGCATATCACGGGATGCTCCTCTATCTTGAGGAGCGGATGGAAATATCTAGAGATAAGATAGTTAAAAGGCTGGTTGAGATCCAATATGAGAGGAATGATGTTGAATTTGCGCGTGGGACGTTCAGGGTAAGGGGGGATGTTATAGAGGTATATCCGGCCTCATCTGAGTCAAACTGTATTAGAATTGAGATGTTCGGAGATATTGTTGATGCCATCTCGGAGATAGACCCATTAAGGGGCGTGGTCCTGAAGAGGCTTTCGAAAGTTGCCATCTATCCCGGCAGTCATTATATTATACCGCCAGAGCGTCTTGAACTGGCGTTGAAGGGCATAGAGGAAGAGCTTGGTGAGAGGATCAGGTTTTTTAAGTCTCAGAATATGCTTATTGAGGCACAGAGGATAGAGCAGAGGACGATGTTTGATCTGGAGATGATCAAGGAATTTGGTTACTGCCATGGGATTGAAAACTATTCAAGGCATCTAAGCGGCAGAATGCCCGGTGATCCGCCTCCGACACTCATTGACTATTTCCCCAAGGGCTATCTGCTTATAGCGGATGAGAGCCATGCAACGATCCCGCAGATAGGCGGCATGTATGAGGGGGATCATTCCAGAAAAGGGAGTCTTGTGGAGTATGGATTCAGGCTTCCATCGGCATTTGATAACAGACCCCTTACATTTAAGGAGTTCGAGAAGATGGTAAATCAGGTGGTGTATGTCTCTGCCACGCCCGGCCCGTATGAGATGGCGAGGCCTGAGTGCCGTGTTATAGAGCAGATTATAAGGCCGACAGGACTTATGGATCCTGAGATCAGCATAAGACCGGCATCAGGTCAGGTAGACGATCTTTTGTCGGAGATAAATATAAGGGTCTTAAGGGGCGACAGGGTGCTCGTTACTGCGCTCACGAAGAAGATGGCAGAGGATCTGACCGAATACTATCATGACCTGGGGGTAAAGGTCAGGTATCTGCATTCAGAGATCCAAACCCTCCAGAGGACGGAGATTATAAGGGATTTAAGACGCGGTGATTTTGATGTCTTAATAGGCGTGAACCTCCTGAGAGAGGGTCTTGATCTTCCTGAGGTCTCCCTTGTTGCCATCCTTGATGCCGACAGGGAGGGATATCTGAGGTCTTACAGATCCCTGATACAGACAGCGGGGAGGGCAGCAAGACATATCGCGGGGAAGGTGATCCTTTACGGGGATAATATCACTAATTCCATGAAGCTCACCGTGGATGAGACAGGCCGGAGAAGGGCCATACAGATGGAGTTTAACAGGACAAATAAGATTACACCAACATCCATAAAGAAGGGGATTCCTGATGCCCTCTATAAGATATCCGAGGCAGACTATTATGATATACCTCTTGTGGCTGAGGGGGAGGTCGGATATGTACCTGACGATGAGATACCGGATCTCATAAGGTCACTGGAGAGGGAGATGAAGGCGTCTGCGAAGAGGTTTGAATTTGAGAAGGCCGCGGTCTTAAGAGACAGGATCAGGGAACTGAAGGAGAGGGATCTGGGATTAAGGCAGAAGGCAGTGACCAGGAATTAATATTCAGGGAAATGATAGGGGAATTGCACGAAGGCTCCCGCAGGGTTCATACCTGCTTGTAGATATATACACCGAGGAATATACCGAGGATGCTAAAGATAGTTAATCTGACAGCAAAACCTATGGTTAGTGTTATGAGTGAGAGGTCGAGCGTGAACGGCGGTACGATGCCTATAGTATATCCCTTCAGAAAGATGCTTGATATAATACCCTCAGGTGAGACGGCCCTTAATATCTGGCCGAGGAGACCACCAAAAAGACCTCCCAGCAAGAGGAACATTATAAAGGACCAGGCTGATTTTTGCGATGTTGCCATTGATGTTATTTATACCTAAATTAGGCATAAATTAATCTGATTTATAAGGGATGTCAAGAAAATTCTATTATGAGATCAGCATTTATATATTCTGACCGGTTCCAGGATTATGATTATGGCGAAGGCCATCCTCTCAAGATGGTCAGGCTAAGACTGACCTATGAGCTGCTGAAATCTTACGAAATACTTGGCCGAAATAACGTAAGGCTGGTTGAACCTGTGCCTGCATCAAGGGAGGAGGTCAGGTTGATCCATACGGAGGGATATATCTCTGCCCTTGAGCAGATAGATAAAGGGCATGAACCCTCTGAGCTCTCTCGATACGGCCTTGGATGGGGCGATAATCCGGTTTTTAAGGGTGTCTATGAGGGTTCGCTATTAGGCGCCGGCGGATCTATTGTGGCAGCCAGGATGGTTGAGACCGGAGAGGTGGATGTTGCCTTCAACATTGCAGGGGGTCTGCACCATGCTATGCCTGACCGGGCATCGGGATTTTGCTACCTCAATGATCCTGCCATAGCCATCAGGGACCTGACCAGCCGGGGCAAGAGGGTGGTCTATATTGATATAGATGCCCATCATGGGGATGGGGTCCAGCATGCATTCTATGATACAGACCAGGTCCTGACCATATCCCTCCATGAATCCGGTCGATTTCTTTTTCCCGGTACGGGTGATGTCACTGAGACAGGTAAAGGGAAAGGAAAGGGGTACTCGGTTAATCTCCCTTTTCTTCCCGGGACAGACGATCATCTCTTTGTATGGGGATTTGAGCAGGTTGTACCTCCCTTAGTTAAGGCATTTAAACCAGATTTCCTGGTTACACAGCTTGGCGTGGATACTATGACCTCAGACCCCTTAACGCACCTGGATCTTACTACGAATGGTTTTACCAGGATGATTGAGTTGATGAAGGTCTGGTCTGTCCCCTGGGTTGCTTTAGGCGGCGGGGGCTATGATGTCGTAAATGTCGCAAGGTGCTGGTCGCTTGCATTTGCGATCATGGCGGGGGTCGATCTGCCGGATAAACTCCCGGATGAATTCATCGCAAGCCTTGGGAAACTGGGGTTATCAGCAAAGGCCCTGAGAGGCCCGGTAAGAGGTTCGAGGAAGGAGATGGATGGAAGGCGTGCCTTTGCTGAGGAGGGCGTAAAATACATAAAGGAACAGATCTTTCCGATCCATGGGATAAAGGATTAGATATGGATATATTGAAAAAAGAAAGACTTAAGGAGACCCTTGATCAGTTTTATAAGGAATACGACTTAAGATCCAGGATCGGATCTGATCCTATTGAATTTCCGCACCAGTACAAAGATCCCCTAGATATAGAGATTGCAGGCATTATTGCATCTGCGCTGGCCTTTGGTAATGTAAAACAATTCAAACCAGTGATCAGGCGGATCCTGGGTCTGGCAGAAGGCGATCTGCCCGGTTTCGTAATGGATTTTAGCAGATCTCCGGATATAGGCGCTATAAAGGGGTTTTACCACAGGATATGGAACTATAAGGATATTGCATACCTGATATATGTGACAGGTCATATTGTAAGGGAGTATGGCAGTATAGGTACACTCTTTGTATCCTTTTACAAGGAAGAGGATCCTGATATTAAAGATAGCTTGATCAGATTTACAGACTATCTACATGCCCTGGATACGACCGGGATCTACGGGAAAAAGACCTACCCAGCAGGTATGTTCCCCTCGCCCAGGGACAGGAGCGCATGTAAGAGGCTGAATCTATACCTGAGATGGATGGTAAGATCAGGCGATGGGGTAGATTTTGGCCTCTGGAATCAGGTGCCGCCTTCAAAGCTGATCATCCCGCTCGATACGCATATAGCAAGGATCTGCCGGAATCTCGGCCTTGCAAGGACTAAAACCCCGGGCTGGGGCATGGCAGAGGAGATTACGGAAAACCTGAGGCTTTTTGACCCAAAAGACCCGGTCAAGTATGATTTTGCCCTATGCCATATGGGGATCTCGGGGGAGTGCGGGGGGATAGATGATGAGAGGTGTAATGACTGCAGCCTGGATGATGTCTGCACAAAGGGGGCATAGATATCTCAGAACTTAAAAATCAGATACAAGGGAGCGAAGAGGATGCAGCACCACCGGATCTTTCTCTCCTGAAGATCAGCAGGGCAGATATTGGACGTAAAAAAGGCCCGCATTCCGTCTTGAGAAGGTTTGTGTGGGCCACTATCGCAGTCTTGTTGACCATGGCGATCATTTCCTCCTACTGGTTTTTTATTGCCTCCCCGCTTACTGTAGAGGTGATTTCCGCTGTCTTGGTTAGTCCCGGCGAGTCCACAACGATCCTTAATGCAAGCGGGTATTTAGTCGCCCAACGCCGGGCGGCTGTTGCTTCCAAGGGGACCGGCAGGCTTGTTGAGTTGAGGGTAAAAGAGGGGGATCGTGTAAAAAAAGGGGAGATCATTGCCAGACTTGAGAGCGCTGATGTAGAGGCGGTCCTTGCCGGAGCAGAGGCAAACCTGAATGCAGCCAGGGCCCTAAAGGATCAGGCGGAGACAGAGCTTAATGAGGCGGCCTTAAACCATGAAAGAAAGAAGGGCCTGTTTGAGTCCGGCCTGTTGTCAAAGGCAGAATTTGAGACAGCGGAGGCGCGTTATCTCCGCGCCAGGGCATCTTCCGCCTCTTCCAGGGCAGGAATGAAGGCAGCGGAGGCGGCAATCAGGGCAGCAGAGGTGGACATTGAAAATACAGTCATCCTTGCACCGTTCGACGGGACTATACTAACTAAGAATGCAGAGATTGGAGAGGTAGTTGCCCCCTTTGGTTCGTCCACCCTTGCCAGGGTTGCGGTGGTCACCATGGCAGACATGACCTCCATCCAGGTAGAGGCGGATATCTCGGAGTCTAATATAGAAAAGATCTACCCTGGACAGCAATGCAGGATTGTACTGGACGCCTACCCAGACCTTAAGTATGAGGGTGTTGTCCAGACAATAGTCCCCACAGTCGACCGGGCAAAGGCCACGATCATGACAAAGATCAGGTTTTTAAAACAGGACGACAGGGTCTTGCCGGAGATGAGTGCCAGGGTTGCGTTCATGTCGCAAGCTTCCGGAAAGGGGGATGAAAAGCCCAGGGTTGCTGTGCATCCGGGCGCCGTTATTTTAAGAGGCGGGAGGAAGGTTGCCTTTCAAATCCGTGGCGACAGGGCGGAGGAGATATTGCTGGAGGTGGGAGGTCCGGCAGGAGGTCTTGTAGAGGTCAAAAGAGGGCTCAAACCGGGTGATCTGGTTGTATTGAGCCCGTCTGATGAACTTGTCTCAGGGAAAAGGATCAGGATCAGATCAAAAGAGTGATGGCATTGATGGTTCTATGAATGGTCCTCTTATCGAGCTGAAGGATGTCTGTAAATCTTATAGACGGGACAGCCTGGAGATCCCTGTGCTTCGGGACATCTCCCTTGCGGTGCCCGCCGGGGAGTTTCTTGCCCTCATGGGTCCTTCGGGTTCCGGCAAGACTACCCTTTTAAATCTGATGGCAGGGATAGACCGTCCTGACATCGGACTTATCCATGTGGCCGGGACCGGGATCAATACCTTAAGCGAGTCAGAACTTGCCCGGTGGCGGTCCCGGAATGTCGGATTTATATTCCAGTTCTACCATCTGATTCCGGTACTCACCGCCCTTGAAAATGTTGAACTCCCCCTCCTACTTACATCCCTCTCCAGAAGAGAAAGGAGGGAGCATGCTGAATTGGCATTAAGAATCGTGGGCCTTGAAGATAGGGTGCATCATTATCCGAGACAGCTTTCCGGCGGTCAGGAACAGCGCGTGGCCATTGCCAGGGCCATCGTGACCGACCCAACCCTTCTTATAGCGGATGAACCGACCGGTGATCTGGATAAGGTCTCAGCGGAAGAGATCATGAACCTTTTATGTCGGCTGAATGATGAGTTCTCAAAGACACTTGTAATGGTTACCCACGACCCGAGGGCGGCAAAACGGGCAAAGACAATTCGCCATCTGGATAAGGGGGTACTGATCTGATGGAATTAATCAGGCTTGCCTTCAAGAATGCGACACGCCACAAGCTGCGGTCGATCCTGACCGTATTTGGGATTGCCGTTGCCATATGTGCCTTTGGCCTTATCCGCACAGTTATTTCTGCCTGGTATGCAGGGGTGGAGGCGTCGGCAGCGAACCGACTGATAATAAGGAATGCTGTATCTCTCGCCTTTCCGCTCCCCATCTCTTACAGGGATACGATCAAGGGGATCCCAGGCGTGGAAGGCATTTCCTATGCCTACTGGTTTGCCGGGATTTATATCGATGAGAAGCACTCCCAGTTTCCCCAATTTGCCGCTTACCCGGCATGGTTTGATATCTTTCCAGAGGTTATAATCTCCACTGAGCAGAAGGAGGCCTTCCTCAGGGAGAGGAATGCGGCAATAGTCGGGTCCAAGCTGGCGGCCCGTTTCGGATGGAAGATTGGTGATACCATCAGGTTAAGGGGGACATTCTTCCCCGGTGACTGGGATTTTGTTATCCGGGGCATTTATACCGGCGCACAGAAGTCATCGGATGAGACCTGGTTCGTTTTTCACTGGCAATATATAGATGAGAGGCTTCGCCGGACAGAGCCGGAACGGGCAGGGTATGTCGGCTGGTACACAGTGAAGATCACCGACCCTGATATGGCCGGCGATATCGCCAAAGCGATCGACCAGCGATTCAAAAATTCCTTTGCAGAGACCATTACCGAGACAGAAAAGGCGTTTCAGATGGGCTTCGTATCAATGAGCGATGCGATCCTGAAGGCGCTACGGATCGTCTCCGTCCTGATCATCGGTGTTATCCTGCTTGTCCTCTCCAACACCATGGCCATGGGCGCAAGGGAGAGGATACCGGAATATGCTATCTTGAAAACCCTGGGCTTCGGGGCAGGCCGCCTTGTCCTCATCATCACCTGTGAATCCCTCCTTATAGCCCTGGCAGGCGGCATCCTTGGAATTTTCCTCATCTATCCCGCAAAGAACGCCTTTGAAAAAGCGATGGGAGACCTGATGGGCGCCATATTCCCCTATTTTGAGGTAGATTCAAAAACCCTCCTTTTATCTGCCATTATGACCCTATGTGTTGCCTTCGCCTCAGCAGTTATACCAAGCTGGAGGTCTGCGACCTTGCGGATCAGCGAGGGGCTAAAAAGGATAGGCTAAAGAGGATAAGATAGATATGAAGTTTCAGGCCATCCCCATAAGCTACACCCTTAGAAATATTCTAACAAGGAGGCTTACCACCATTATTACGGCAGGCGGGATTGCCCTGGTGATATTCGTCTTCGCGGCGGTCTTGATGCTGGCGTACGGACTGGAGAAGACCCTGGTTGCCACCGGATCGGCTAATAACATCATCATCCTCCGGCAGGGCTCCCAATCCGAGATGATGAGCATGATCGATCGTACCTCGGCCAACATCATAAAAGCCCGGCAGGGGATTGCCAAAGATACCCAGGGAAGGACCCTTGTTGCTCCTGAAACCCTGGTACTGATAAACCTCCCCAAGCTTTTAGCAAAAAAAAGTTCCCTGGTCCAGTTACGGGGCGCACATCCCGAATCAGTCGTGCTCCGCCCGCAGATCAGGCTTATAGCAGGGAGGCTCTGGCAGCCAGGCTCGCATGAGGTCATCGTCGGCTCTTCTGTCGCAAAGAGGTTTCAGGGGACTGGCTTAAGAGATACGATCCGCTTTGCCATGCGGGACTGGAGGGTAGTCGGGATCTTTGAGGCTGGAGGGGCAGGGTTTGAATCCGAGATCTGGCTCGATTCCGAGCAGTTGATCCAGGCCTTCCGTCGTCCTGCATTCTCTTCTGTGATCCTGCGTCTTTCAAGCGGGACAGACCTTGCCCTGTTTAAAGAGCAACTTTCTTCAGACCAGAGACTTAATGTCATTGTAAAGCCTGAAAAAGAATATTATGCCGAGCAGTCAAAGATGCTTGCCACCTTTATCCGGGTCCTCGGGATCTTTATAACAGTAATATTCAGCATCGGCGCCATGATAGGCGCGATGATAACCATGTATGCCCAGGTAGCCAACAGGACTACGGAGATCGGGACGCTGCGTGCCCTGGGATTCCCCAGGAGGAGCATAATGATAGCATTTATGATCGAATCGATCCTCCTCTCGCTTATTGGCGGGATTATGGGAGTAGTGATCGCCTCCTTTCTCCAGTTTATCACTGTATCGACAATGAACTTTGCTACCTTCTCTGAACTCGCCTTTAGCTTCTACCTTTCACCGGCCATCATATTTCAGTCATTGATCTTTGCCCTGGTGATGGGCCTTTTGGGAGGCTTTCTTCCGGCAGTACGTGCGGCCAGGCAGAATATCATCGAGGCAATCCGGGCTGTGTAATACCAATTTGCCTTCATTCGGCTACCTGCGTTGGCTTCGTCATCGGCTCCTTGGCAGTCCGGTTAGGTATGGAATAGCAGTTAAAGGGGACAGCCTGCCGTCATCAATTCCTCGATCTGGGCGTGAACACGTCAAGCATCAACCGGGCACTTGCGCGATCGGACGCATCGTAGTCGGGAAAATAAGCATCCTGAGAACCATTGTCCCCTAATAATCTTCTATCTTGTTTTCCGAAAACGCATGGCAAATAGTATAAATAAAACAATAGCAAAACTATAAAAACTTCCTATTGGAATGTTTTCAGAATGGAAGTAGATATTCGCAGGGATAAATAGTGCCCCGAAAACCATAAGACCAATGCCAATTAGTATAATAACGTACCATTTCATTTAATCACTCAAGGGTATATTCCCTGCCCCTTGGGGCGTTTACTTTTTTTGTGAAAGATTTTGATACCCCGTCCGCTTGCGGCGGGGTAGTTTATTTCTCAACTCTTATCCGCCTATCAATATGGTTAGGTAAGTATAGCCCCTCAATTGGAAATGTCAAGGGGCATCAGGAAAAGAAAAAGGGACAACCATACCCTTTGCTACTGCAGGCCCTGATGCTATTCGGTAATAGCATAATCAATATTGGACTTGGCTATAGGGTTGTTTCTTTTCTCACAACTTTTCGATGAATAGACGCACATGTTCAGACTTAGAATCCGGAAGCAGATATTTTCTACGAAAATCAAGATAATACCGGAGTCACTTCCTGTAATCCAATCCGCATGATGGGAATCAGGAACCGCCCTTTTTTTCAGGACAGCTTCATATTGTTTCAAAACATCGTTATGGATAGGAAGCATAGATGTTTGTTGACCTACCAATGAAATCCGATAGATACGTCAAGCTTTATTTTTTCTTGACTGGTTATGAGCATTTGTTACAGTTTGATACTGTAACTCATTACTGTCCGGTTAAAACAGAGCTCCTTGCATGGGTGCATTTCGCACTGCAA
>CAYZUL010000091.1:0-9503 GCA_964481895.1 uncultured Nitrospirota bacterium
TCCCTTTGTATTTAAATGTCTTAACGAGGTATTTGATTACAGAAATAGGATAAAGAACTTCAAATCCTTGCACCTCTATCTGTTCTTTCTTTTTTGCAAACATGGGAAATATTAAATCCTTTTCCATCCCATCAAACACAAAACCATGTGCCTTAATAAAATCAACTGAAAACAGTTCTGTATGCTCTCCGGAATCTATTGAAACAGACTTAACTCCTCTTGGAAGATTCATTATCTTCTTATAACGCCTTTTCAGATAGTCGATAATAAATCTTCTCGGATCAATAACAAAACCGGTCAGATACTTTTTACCATTCTTATGAACATCTATCTCAAGGTATCCATAGTCGAATTCAAATCTTTCTTTATCTGAAATGGGCCAGTCTTTACCATACCAGTCCATTCTGTAAAATTTGGCAACTGAAATATGTAACCTATTCTTTTCTACGACTGCATACATGCCTTCAATTCTTCCGGAGGGAACTGCCGATTACTTTATTTATTTCCCTGTCCATCTTCTTTTCAACAGCGATGATTTTTTGCTTTTTCCTTGGAGCCCACCCATGCTTATGAGGCTTGCATAATGCACACCCCTTTGATTTTTTGTCCTTGTAAACTTTTCCCATACTATCTCTTAGTTTGATTCCGAAAGTAAGATGACATATTATTTACCAATCACCCTCTTTATCTCCCCTATCTTCTCCTCTGCCCCACGTCTGCCTTTTGCTATAAGGAGATCTGCCTTATCAAGGTCGATTAGTGATATCCCCGTGGCATCTACTTCGATTACGACATCTGCAAACCTCCGCTCTCTAAGTGCATTCATACGTGCAAAGAGAGATATGAAGTGTATGCCGATTTGAAAAACATTATCAAGTCTGGCTGAATCTGTAGCCCCGAAGTTTACATCAACTCCTATAACAAACCTTGAGCCAAGATCCTCTCTTGCAACCAGCACCGGTAGCTGGCTTGAGGCACCGCCATCCACGAGTACCCTTCCATCTATCTCTGTAGGGCTGAATATGACCGGAAGGCTGCAGCTTGCCTGAACGGCCTTTGCAACAGATCCTTTTGTCAAGACCACCTTCTCCCCGTCACGAAGATTTGTAGCCGTAACCGCAAGCCGGGTCTCAAGGTCATCAAAGGTGATATCCCCGATTATCCCCCTTACAAATCTATATATCTTATCACTTGATATCAAACCCCTCTTTGAGAATTTCGTAGTCAGGACATCCCGCCATTTGATCCCATTTGCTATCCCCTTCATCTCTTTAAGGCTCACTTTGCCGCTCGCATACAGCGCCCCGATCAGGGCACCACCAGACGTCCCGGAAATTACATCTATCCTGATACCCTCCTGCTCAAGGACCTCCAGCACACCTATCTGACCGATGCAGCGCGCTGCCCCGCCGCTAAGTGCAAGGCCAATTATGTTCCCATTTGCCTCCGTAAAATCTCCTTTAAATCTTCTGGTGGGTGTGATGGAAGGGGTATCTTTCCACCCCGTCGCACTCAAACTGGATCGCTGTGTGGCCTATCCTGTATTTTTGACACAAGAGGAAGTTTATCCGCCTTAGCAGATGCCTCGTATCGCTAATATGCATATTCTTTATAGACAGATGGACAGACAGGGCATACATATTAGATGTTAATGTCCATACATGAAGGTCGTGGATATCCTTGACCTCCTCAATCGCCTTGAACGATTCAGTCAATTCGCTTAGGTCAATATCCTTTGGTGCGGCCTCAAGCAGGATATTAATAGACTCCTTTATTAACTGATAAGACCAGATAAGAATAGCGATGGAGAGGAGGATACTTAAGATAGGATCAATAATCGTCCGCCCTGTATAGTATATGATAAGGGCTGCGATCACAACTCCTACAGAGGATAAGGTATCACCGATCATATGCAGGAATGCCGACCTTATATTTATACCGCCCCGGTTGGATGATGAAAGGATGTAGGTCGTTACGATATTGACAATGAGACCCAGAAGGGCAATTACGAACATCTGAAGACTTGCGACAGGCACCGGATTATAGAACCTGGCATACGCCGCATAGATGATCCATGCTGTAATCAACAATAATGTCACTCCATTGAAGAGGGCTGCAAGGATCTCGAGGCGATGGAAGCCAAAGCTCTTCTCCTCTGTAGGAGGCCTCATAGCGAATATAATGGCAAGAAAGGAGATGGTGAGAGCAAGGAGGTGCGTCAGCATATGTCCTGCATCAGAAACAAGTGCAAGGCTGTTTGTAAAAAGACCGCCTGCCACCTCCACAACCATCATCAGGGCGGTCATCCCTGCGGCAGCCATCAACCGCCTTTTTTCGCTCCCCTTTAACAGATGGGCTGAATTGGCCGGATCATCATCGTGATGGTCATGGCCGAAATCAAGATCACACTGGTGTTCATGTGGGCGGAAGAGTTCGACATGGGCATGGCGATGCTGGTCTGCCATTTCCTCTAAGACTCCAGAATAGAAACGGTTATATATGTGCCTGTCCCTGCATGGCTGTGGATAAGGCCCCTTTTGGCATCTGTTATCTGCAACATATCATTTCCAAGGTGTTTTTTGATTGAGCCCTGCAGCTGCCAGAAGGCAAAGACTGCCTGCATCAGGCCCGTAGCACCAACAGGATGACCGCAGGCAAGAAGGCCCCCGGATGGATTGACAGGTATTTTTCCCTGGTCCTTAAGTTTTAATTCATAATCTATTCCCGGCATAAACGGTTTACCTGATTCCACGAAGCGTCCGCCTTCACCATATTTGCAGAGCCCAAGATCCTCATATGTCTGTATCTCTGATGACGTATAGGCATCATGGAGCTCTATAAAATCGATCTCCTCTATAGGGTTTTTAATCCCCGCCATCTTATATGCCAGTTTTGCAGCAGTCCTGCCACCCCTGAAGGAGTGCACCCCGGGATATTTGAGGTCCCTATAGTCGGCCTCAGATTCATGTGGAAGGAGGATCACCTTTCCATGCGGTCTGTCTGACATCCTCATCGAGTCTGTACCGCAACCGACCCCTGAGACCCGGACAGGCCTGTCTGTCAGCCTGGAAGCCATCTCTTCAGAGGCAAGGAGGCAGCAAGCAGCGCCGTCCGACATAGTGCATATATCCATCATGGTCAACGGAGTTGATACCATGGCTGATGACCTTACATCCGAAACCTTGAGCCTCAACTGGGACTGGGCATATGGATTATAGATGGCATTAGTATGATTTTTAACAGAGACCATGGCCATTTGCTCTACCGTCGTCCCGAATTCATACATATGCCTCTGCACCATCATGGCGTAATATCCTGTATAAAATCCTCCTACAGGGTAATCAAAATTGGTATCAGATGCATGGGCTATAAATTCATTCCCTTTCCATGTATTTACCCTCGACATCGTTTCAAAACCAAAGGCAAGACAAAGATCCATCCGGCCGGAGGCAATCGCCTCCCAGGCTGTCTGGAAGCATAGACCGCCTGTTGCACCGCCCCCTTCTACCCTCTTTGAAGGCTTGGGGCAGAGGCCCAGATAGTCCTGAACCATGATTGCCGCCATTAGCTGCCTTGTAAAGTGATCAGAGAAATAGGACCCGACAGATCCATCGATCATATCTATGGTCAATCCAGGTACGTCCTTCATGGCATAGTCGAATGCCTCTTTGACCATCAACCTGAAATCCTTTTCCGGATGTGCCTTGGCAAATTTAGTTATCCCGCCTGAGACCATATAGACAGAACGCATCACCCTGCTCCCTTCTCCATATTACCCATTCCTTATCCCCTTCACAAAATCCACTATCTCCTTTAAGCCGGCACCTGGAGTGAAAAGCTCTCTGACCCCCTTTTCTTTAAGAAATATGACATCCTCATAGGGAATTATACCTCCGCCAAAGAGGACAATATCAGATGCGCCTTTCACCATTAGAAGATCCAGGATCTTGACAAATAATGTGTTGTGAGCCCCTGAGAGCACAGATATCCCGATCGCATCTACATCTTCCTGGATTGCAGCACTGACGATCTGCTCAGGTGTCTGATGGAGGCCTGTATATATCACCTCTATCCCGGCATCTCTTAGAGCTGTAGCCACCACCTTTACGCCTCTGTCATGTCCATCAAGGCCTACCTTCCCTATCAGGGCCCTGATCTTTCCACTCTTTACCTTATCCGGTCGTTTCATAACTTTTCTGCCTGGGCCTGGTTATCCGGAACGGCATGACTGCAGCATGGCATACAAAACCACTGATTCCTGCCATTGGACTTTGCATGTAAAAGTGCATCATCAGCGCATTTTATGAGTTGATCTTCACCTTTACTTTGGTGGTTCATGCCGACCCCAAGACTAACCGTTATATTCATGTAGTTCTCATTAAGCTTGAAACTATATCTTTCAACAATATCCCTTATTCTCTTCACAAGTTTGACTGCCTCCACCATATCGGTATTAGGCAGGAGTAAAGTAAATTCATCCCCTCCAAATCTTGCTACTATATCGATGGCCCGGACTGATTCCTTCAGGATGCCTGCAAGCTCTTTTATGACGTAGTCGCCAGCCAGATGACCATGGGTATCATTAATCTGCTTAAAATTATCAATATCCAACATGATGCATGAGAGGACCTGATCGTATCTGGCCGCCCTGCCTACCTCTTCCTTTAAGCGTTCATGCAAAAAACGTCTGTTGTATGTGCCTGTCAGGTCATCAGTGACAGACAAAATGGCCAGCCGGCTATTAGCCTCTTCTGTCTTTCTTACCTGGGCGGTCAGTTCCATTGTCCTCTCCTCAACGGCCTTCTCCAGCCTGATGGTATACCCCCTCAGGTTCTCCTCAAGCTTCCTTCTGTAACTTATCTCCTCTTCAAGCCTCTTCGATTTTTCCCTCGCAAGTTCATAAAGCCTTGCATTCTCCAGCACAACTATATCCAGACTACCTTCAGGGGCCGGGATATTTGGTCTTATCTCCTCCCAGCAGTCTATCCGATCCTGATCAGGATGGAATTTCGTATTATGAAGGAAGAGGGTACATCCATCCTGATGGAGGAAATCCAGGATAATTGCATTTATAGGACAGGATATAAAGGGATTCCTTGTCTCAGAGTAGAGCTTTTCATAGGCCTTGGCCCCTCTCAATCCGCGCCAGACCGAATGGACCACCTTTTCATTATTAACATCCTTTTCAAAGACAAGATCCTTTACAAATCCCCTCGTCATAAAGGCAGAGACAACCTTCTGGATGGTCTCTTCTGAGGTATTCTCTGGTGACAGGTCTATCCCCTCGGTCTCAAGATATTCCCTTATGTACCTCCCGACATCAGCGAGCATCATCTCTGATGAGTATGCATCATACTTGGCAAGGACCATTCCAAAACTATATATAACCGCCTCATACAGGACCTCCAGGAAATTCCTCTCCTTCATTACTCCCCTTCCATAAGATCATGCATACTTAATCTCTTCCACCATATATCTGTTATTAGCATTTCTTACCTTCCCGGCCTTTATCTTCGGGTCATGATCGAGGAAGATAATCCAGTCCTCATCCGTGGCGCGCTTCAGAAGCCACCTCTTGGTCTCAAGGGTAGTAAGTGGATATAGATCGTAGGCCATTATGTATGGGAGGTGGAGGTGAGGTGCCATGGGTATCAGGTCGCCTATAAATAGACCCTTTTCACTCCCGGAACCTATCAGGACAGACTGATGATGCATCGTATGGCCCGGTGTCTTTAACAGACTTACCCCTTTTATTATCTCAGCATCACCGTCTATCAGCTCAAGGCACTTAGTCTGTTCAAGGGGGAGAAAGTTCTCCTTTAAATATGTAGCCCTGGTCCGCTCATTTGGGTTAAGGGCAACATCCCATTCCCCCTTCTGCGTGAAATATCTGGCATTGGGAAAGGTCGGCGCTACCTTACCCTTCTCGTCACGAAATGTATTACCTCCAGCATGATCAAAATGGAGATGTGTGTTTATAACTATGTCTATATCTCCCGGCTCCAACCCATATCCTTTCAGGGAATCAAGAAGTGATGACCTCCCCTCAATACCATATATATCGCAAAACTTTGGATCGTTCTTACTCCCTACTCCGGTATCTATAAGTATCCTCTTCCCATTGCCTGTTACAAGGAGGCAGTTAAGGCCCATTAATATCCTGTTCCTGTCATCCGGAGGATTATTCTTTTCCCATAGGACCTTCGGTACGACACCGAACATTGCACCACCGTCAAGGCGCTCATACCCGTCTGTTATTATGACTACTTCAAACTCGCCTATTCTCATATAAAAGACGGCTCCCTGTATGCCCCGAATATTTCTTTTAACGCATCAGATATCTCGCCAAGGGTAGCATATCCTTTTACCGCATCTATTATCAAAGGCATGAGGTTTCCTTCTCCCCTGGCAGCCTCTTTAAGCCTATTTAACAGCATAGACACCCTGCTGTTGTCTCTCCTTTGTTTTAATGTCGTCAACCTCTCATTCTGAATCAACTCGATGGCGGGATCTATCCTCAATATATCTATGGGGTCTCCTGCTTCTTCCTGATACTCATTCATGCCGACAATGACCCTCTCTTTTTTATCAATCTCCCTCTGGTATCTTAATGCGGCATCAAGGATCTCCCTCTGCGGAAAACCCCTCTCAATGGCCTTAACCATCCCTCCCATCTCATCTATCTTCCGGAGATATTCATATGCCCCTTTTTCCATTTTGTTGGTAAGGGCCTCAAGGTAGTATGACCCGCCAAGGGGGTCGACTGTCTTTATGACGCCGGATTCATGGGCGATGATCTGCTGGGTGCGGAGCGCTATCTTCACAGCACCCTCTGTCGGGAGGGCCAGTGTCTCATCCATGGAGTTGGTATGAAGCGATTGCACACCCCCTATCACGGCAGCAAGGGCCTGAATGGTCGTCCTGATTACATTGTTATAGGGCTGCTGGGCTGTGAGCGAGCAGCCGGCTGTCTGGGCATGGCAACGGAGCATCAGGGACCTTGGGTCCTTCGGGTCATATCTCCTCTTTATCTCCCTGGCCCAGATCCTTCTGGCCGCCCTGAGCTTTGCTATCTCCTCAAAGAAATCGTTGTGGATATTGAAAAAGAAGGAGAGGGCTGGGGCAAACTCATCTATCTTAAGCCCGGTTTCTGTGCAGGCCTCTACGTAGGTAAGCCCATCGGAAATGGTAAAGGCGAGCTCCTGCAGCGCAGTTGAACCTGCCTCCCTTATATGATACCCGCTGATACTTATTGGATGCCATTTCGGCAGATTCCCTGCCGAGTATTCTATGCTGTCTGTTATCAATCTCATTGAAGGGCCAGGCGGAAAGAGCCATTCCTTCTGTGCAATGTACTCTTTTAGTATATCGTTCTGGATTGTACCATCAAGGCTTTTAAGCGGAAAACCCTTCTTTTCCGCCGCTACTATATACATTGCAAAGATTATTGCCGCAGGGCCATTTATGGTCATAGAGGTCGAGACCTTATCCAGCGGAATACCATCAAACAGGACTTCCATATCCTCCAGGGATGAGACGGCCACGCCGCATTTCCCTACCTCTCCGGCCGACATCGGATGGTCTGAATCAAGTCCCATCAGGGTAGGCATATCAAAAGCTACTGAAAGGCCTGTCTGGCCACGTTCAAGCAGGTACTTAAACCTCTTATTCGTATCTTCTGCTGATCCAAACCCTGCAAACTGCCTCATGGTCCAGAGACGCCCCCTGTACATGGTAGGGTATATCCCCCTCGTAAATGGAAATTCGCCGGGAAGGCCAAGGTCAGACTGATAATCAAGACCTTCTATGTCAATGGGTGTATAGAGCGCATCTATCTTCATGTTGGAAAGGTTTGTAAAGCTCTTATTCTGGTTCGGGAGTTTCTCCGGGGCGTTTTCCAGGGCCCTGTCCTCCCATGCCTTTATCGCTTTTTTTAGGTCCTCAATGCCGCTCATATTTCCAGTCCATACCCTTCAAACCAGACCTTGACAATCTTTATGAAAGTATATCATAGCCCCCGGATTCTAATCCATAAATCGTTCCGCAAGGAGACCCGGAAGGGACATATAAGGAATACAGAGTTGTAAGTAAAAATGATGGTTTACGGCAAAGGGATAACGGCAGGCAAATGAACATAATAAAAAAAGGTGGCTAACGAAAGTAGCCACCTTTTAGTTAAGGTCTTTCAACCTCTCTCTCCTGGGTTCTCAAGATTGAAAGAGAGTATCCTTCCATCTTTCCCTCCTGAGCAGGAAGCAATTCCATAGACTTCTATCATCTTCCAATCGGTTAAATAATCAGACGCAACATCTAATCTGAAGATCCCCTTTTCCTCTTGATCAACATAAATGAACCCCAAATCCTCTTTCCTTCCTGTGGACGGATCTGTAACTCTTACGCCATACTTACAATCATCGAAGAGTCCGCTTGCTGTTATGGCAACCTCTACCTTGCTATCAGTGCCCTTTGTTATTGAAGCCCATCCCTGGGCTGACATAGACTGTTCATGTGATTCACCAGCATAAAATAGGGCATTTTCTTCCGGAAATACCAGAGGTGTCTTTACAGCAAAGGCATTGTTTGATATGAGCAAGAGGAAAAGACCCATCATCAGGCTTACGAATATTTTTGATCTTTCCATTTAAGACCTCTTTTATTGTTATTATCCTCTCTTCCCTCTATATTATATAGAATATTCTTTTATGATTTAGATCGCCATAACCCAAAGGTGTGAATTTGTCCACCTCTTAACCTTAAGTAATCCCCCTTAAGTAGCAAGGGGAGCTAGCCCTTGCCGGATTTGGCAAATAGCCTCTATTTTCATGGACCAAATTATTACTTTCCTATGTCCACCTTTTGATTTGAAAGACAAACCATGCCTTGAAGATTGAATCTTGTCTTTTCTACTACTTTTCCGCCTCATGAGAGACAAGAATTTCATACATCTTCTCTAACCTCTGACCACTTTTAAAACCGCCCTGCCTTGAAATCTTCATCGCCTCTCATAATGCTGTTTAAGAAATCTTTATCTTTGATAATTTCCTTTGCTGCTTCAAGTTCCTCTTTGGCTTTCAGATAAGCAATAAAATCAGCGACTTCTTTTTGCGTTTTTTCGAAAGTTTTTCAAAATCAGTAAAAATCTTCTCCTCTATCCTCCTCGTCCCCAAACACATCTTGACGGTTGTTCCCTCGTGTCAGTATATGATAGATATGCTCTTTGGGAGTTACTCTTGCTGTCCTCGGCATGCTTGGAATGTATCCTCTTGCCACTTTTGTCAATTAACGAGAACCGTCAGGCTGTCCCAAAACTCCCAAAATCTGTCTATTTGTCATTCTGAACGAAGCGCAGCGAAGTGAAGAATCTCATTCTTTCAATGAGTTATAAAAACGAGATTCTTCGGCTAATGCCTCAGAATGACATTTTGGGACAGCCTGACGGTTCTCTTTATTGCTCCTCCAGCCCCTTTGTCGCCCCATCCGCTTTATCTTTTCAGGGTCATGGT
>CAYZUL010000092.1:0-9397 GCA_964481895.1 uncultured Nitrospirota bacterium
CAGGCGTACGGTTTGTACGTTGAGGAGCCGACGACGAAGACAACACAGGTAACCGAATGAAGGCAACTTGGCATGACGCAGGAGATGGAAAAGATCCTTACCAAGCTAAAGTGGCTCATGGGAGTAAGGGTCCTTATGGTCACCGCGCTCCTAGGCACCTCCATCCTCCTGCGGCTTGGATACAGGGATGTCTTCTACCTCTTAATTACGCTTATCTATATCCTTACAATATTATACTCCCTCCTGATAAACCGTGTCTCTAATCTCATCCTTTTTTCTTATCTGCAGATATCTTTAGATATATTGCTTGAAACCTTTTTAGTATATCTGACAGGCGGGGTTGACAGTCCATACACACCCCTTTATATTATCTCTATCATATCGGCAAGTATTATACTTTTTAGGAATGGGAGCAGCGCAGCGGCCTCGCTTTCGGCAATACTGTATGGCGGATTAGTAGACTTACAGTTTTACAAGATGATTCCTTCCATGCCCCCAAGCAGCTACTCCGCGCGGGAAACTCTCTATTTCTTATTTATCTATACAATAGCATTCTTCACGGTGGCTTTCTTGAGCGGAGACCTTGCGGAAAAGGTTAAGCAGACCGGAAAGGAGTTGATTAGCAAGGAGACAGACCTTACCTCTCTGCAGGCATTCAATGAAAACATCCTGCAGAGCATATCGAGCGGGCTCCTTACAACCGACCTTCATGGAAGGATTACATCCTTTAACAGGGCCGCAGGCGAGATTACCGGATATAAATCTGAGGAGGTACATGATAAATGGGTAGAAGAAATACTGGGATGGAAGACAGCGGCTAGTCCTGCAGAGAATTCAACCAAATCTAATACACCTTCAAGGAGATTTGATATAGAGACCTCCAGGAAGGATGGCTCAAGACTGATACTGGGTTTCACGATCTCCCCTTTTAAGGATAAAAATGGAGAGGACAAGGGATCGATCTGGGTCTTTCAGGATCTCACCAGGACAAAGGAGATGGAAGAGGAGATGAGCCGGCGGGAAAGATTAGCTACAATCGGTGAGCTTGCGGCAGGCATTGCCCATGAGATCAGAAACCCCCTGGCCTCGATAAGCGGATCGATGCAGGTATTGAACAGGGATCTTGATATGAAGGATGAGGATAGACATCTGATGGAGGTAGCATTAAAAGAAACAGAAAGACTTAATTCAATTGTAACAGAATTTCTGATATTTGCCAGGCCGATTCAGCTAAACCCCAAGCCCTGCAATATATTTGATCTGCTCACTGAGACCATTAGCCTGGCAAAGAAAAGCAGGGATTATAGGGACGACATAGAGATCCTGACAGACTTCCATGATGAAAATATGTATATTATAATAGATCAGGACAAGATCAAACAGGTATTCTGGAACCTGCTGATAAACGCCTTTCAGGCAATGCCTGGTGGTGGAAGGTTCAGGATAGAGACCAGAGGCAGGGCATCTGGTGAGGGCATTGAGATAGTATTCGAAGATAATGGAGAGGGGATAAAGAAAGAGGACATAGGAAAGATCTTCAACCCCTTTTTTACAACAAAATGCAGCGGGTCCGGTCTCGGTCTGGCAGTTGTCCAGAAGATAGTGAAAGAACATAATGGCAATATAGAAGTAAAAAGCACTGCAGGAATGGGAAGCCTCTTTACAGTAAGCCTCCCTTCTGTAAGGGGGAAGACATAAATATGACAAACGAAAAGATACTTGTAGTAGATGATGAGCAGAGCATGAGGGAGCTGCTTACCATAATGCTGAAGAGGGAAGGATACCTTGTCACAAGCGCCTCAAACGGAGAAGAGGCCATCAAGGTATTGAACAAGGAGATCTTTGATCTTGTAATAACTGATATGAAGATGCCCAAGGTAAGCGGACTGGAGCTTTTAAGGATTATTAAGGAGATTGCACCCCAGACAATCGTCTTAATGATCACCGCCTTTGCGTCTACAGAGACGGCAGTTGAAGCTATGAAGGAGGGAGCCTACGATTATCTCACCAAGCCCTTTAAGATAGATGAAGTAAAACTCATAATAAATAATGCCCTGGAGAAAAAAAGACTTAAGGAAGAGAATGTCCTGCTCAAGAAAGAGCTTTCGATCTTAAGCGGGATCGAAAATATAATAGGTAAGTCCAATGTAATGAAGAAGGTCTTTGAAATCGTCAGGAAGATAGCCGATACAAATTGCAATGTCCTGATATCCGGAGAGAGCGGGACAGGAAAGGAATTAATAGCAAGGGCTATCCATTTCAACAGCACTAGAAAGGATAAGCCCTTTGTTACAATAAACTGCGCTGCACTGCCTGAGACGCTCCTTGAAAGCGAACTCTTTGGACATATGAAGGGTTCTTTTACCGGCGCCATAGCCAACAAGGAGGGGCTCTTTGAAATGGCAGATGGCGGCACGATATTGCTTGACGAAATAGGAGAAACCCCTGCATCGATCCAGGTAAAGCTCCTCAGGGTTATTCAGGAAAGGGAATTCAGGAGGATCGGAGGATTAAAAGATATTAAGGTTGATGTCAGGATTATAGCAGCCACCAATATGGACCTTGATCAGGCAATAAAAGACGAAAGGTTCAGGGAGGACCTCTTCTACCGGCTTGATGTAATACGCATATATATCCCGCCATTAAGAGAAAGGACAGAAGATATCCCGCTCCTTGCCGGTTACTTCCTCGACAAATTCAGGCGGAGCTTAGGGAGGGAGATAAAGGGTTTCGCGCCGGAGGCTATAAATCTGTTAATGGGCAGCGAGTGGAGAGGAAACGTCAGGGAACTTGAGAATGTCATAGAGAGGGCATCTGCAATGGCAGTGGAAGATACTATCAGGGCTGAAGACCTGAGGGAGTATATCCAGAAACCTGTCATATTAAAGGAGGCCTTTCCTTCAACCATTCCTGATGAAGGTATTGACCTTGAAGGTATCATGGAGGGGATGGAGCGGGACATGCTGGTAAAAGCCCTTGAAAGTGCGAACTGGATAAAGACAAGGGCAGCAAAGCTGCTTCATCTTGATTTTCGCTCCTTCAGGTACCGCCTGGAAAAATACGGCATTAAGGACCACAAAGGCGACAGACAATGAGGCTGAGGGTTAAAAGCCCGGCAAAGGTTAATATCTTTCTCAGGGTGCTGGATAAGAGAGAAGACGGCTACCATAACATACAGTCTATCATGCAAATGGTAGACCTCTGTGACATACTCACCTTCGAAAAAAGCAGCGCAGGGATAGCCCTGGCTTCCAACTCAAAGGATATACCCCTTGATTCGGATAATATCGTCTTTCGCGCAGCCGAATTACTTAAGGATAAGGGGAAGATCAGTGAGGGGATCTCAATATCTATTGAAAAAAATATCCCTGTCTCAGCAGGGCTTGGCGGTGGAAGCAGCAACGCAGCAGCAACACTTATGACATTAAACAGGCTCTGGGGTCTTGGATACGGCAAGAATGAGCTAAGCATGATAGCAGGCAGTCTCGGGTCCGATGTCCCCTTTTTCCTGGGAGGAGCTGCCTCTTTTGTCGAAGGAAGGGGTGAGATAGTATACCCTTTAAGGACGGGAAGGAACAGATGGCTGGTCCTTGTAAATCCCGGCATAAAGGTTTCAACATCCTGGTCTTACAACCGGATTGATGAGGTCAGGGGTCCAAGGGAGACCAAAATAAATTGGTTGACAAAAACGGGAAAGGATAATAAACTTCAAAAGTTTGATGGCTTTAAGCTGGACTTAATCGAGGTCTCCTCGCTGATGCAAAACGACCTTGAGCAGATCACCGCCAGGCAGAACAGGGTCATAGAAGAGATCAGGGAAGAACTTAAGTCCCTGGATGCAAAAGGGGTGGTAATGTCCGGATCTGGCGCCACTGTTTTTGGAATATTCGCTAACAAAGAGGAGGCAAGAACGGCTGCAAATAAATTAATCAGCAAAAGGCCGTGGAAGGTCTGGGTGGTAAAAACCCTTGTGTATTCCCCCATCCCTGCCTGCAAGGCAGGTTAGCTATATAGAAGCCAAGGAAGGACCTGGGGCGTCGACAAGCGGTAAGTCACGAGATTTTGGATCTCGCATTCCCAGGTTCGAATCCTGGCGCCCCAGCCAGAATCAGAATTATATTAATTTAAGGTGCGTAAAGTATGGAAAACAGATTAAAGTTGTTTACAGGAAATTCTAATCCTGACCTTGCAGAGAAGATATCAAGTTATCTCCAGATATCGCTGGGTAAGGCTACTGTATCCGCCTTTGCCGACGGAGAGATACTGGTCAGGATAGAGGAAAATGTCAGGGGCATGGATGTCTTTATAATGCAATCATGCTGTAATCCGGTAAATAAGAATATAATGGAACTTCTGATCCTGATCGATGCCTTAAAGAGGGCATCTTCACAGCGGATCACCGCCGTTATCCCTTACTATGGATACGCGAGACAGGACAGAAAGGATCAGCCAAGGGTACCGATTACTGCCAAACTTGTTGCCGACCTGGTAACGGCAGCAGGGGCAGACAGGGTACTTACCATGGATCTTCATGCGGGCCAGATTCAGGGATTTTTTAATATCCCTGTTGACCACCTCTATTCAACCCCTATTATGCTCGAGCACATAAATAAGAAGATGGACTTAACGGATCTTGTAGTAGTATCTCCTGATGCAGGGGGAGTAGAGAGGGCAAGGGCCTTTGCAAAAAGACTGAAGGTTGGACTTGCAATAATAGATAAAAGACGTGATGCCCCGGGAATGGCAAAGGTGATGAATGTCATAGGAGATGTCGCAGACAAAGACATACTAATCCTGGATGATATGATAGACACTGCCGGCACTATATGCCAAAGCGCTGAGGCCGTTAAGGCAAACGGGGCAAGGAAAATCCTGGCAGGATGCACTCATGCCGTGTTGTCCGGCCCGGCACTCCAGAGGCTGAATGACGCCCCCATAGATGAGATAATCGTTACCGATACAATCCCGCTTAATGGAAGAGATAAGGTATGCAAGAAGATAGTCCTGCTTTCTGTCGCGCCTCTCCTTGGTGAGGCAATAAAGAGGATACATGAGGAGGCTTCAATTAGTTCATTATTTGTTTAATCCGGAGGCTTTTGAATATGAAGAAGATTGAATTAAATGCAGAGGTCAGAGATAAAACAGGAAAGGGGACAGCAAGGAGCTTGAGGCGCGAAGGGAAAATCCCGGCAGTGGTATACTCTGACGGTAAATCGACCCTCATTACCCTAAACCCATCTGACGTGAGGAAGATCCTAAATTCAGGATCAGAGAATGCCCTGATAAATCTCAAGATATCGGGAAGAAAGGCAGCGCCTGTGACCATAATAAGGGACTACCAGCGAGACCCTATCAACGGCGATATCCTCCATGCAGACCTGTTTGAGATATCGATGAATGAGGTCATAAGGGTGAAGGTACACGTGAAGGTCTCCACAGAGACACCAACGTCCGTTAAAGAAGGCGGTGTACTCCAACATAATCTCAGGGAAATAGAGATAGAGTGTCTTCCTGCTAACATACCTGAACATATACTGGTCGATACAGCACAGCTTAAGATAGGCGAATCTGTGCACTTAAGGGACCTGATACCGGAGGAGGGTATCAAGATCATCGGAGATAAGGACCTTGTAGTAGTCTCTATAGCTACGCCAATAACCGAGGCGAAGCTCGAGGAGATATTGGCCGGGACCCCTGCGGTTGTTGAGGCCGCTGAACCGGAGATTGTAGGAAAGAAGGAGAAAGAGGAGGAGCCTGCCGGAGAAGAGAAAGCAAAGGCAAAGAAAGAGGAGGCACCTAAAGGAGGAGAAGGAACAAAAGGCAAGTGAAGATTATTGTGGGGCTTGGGAATCCCGGCAAAAGATATGAGGCTACCAGGCACAATATCGGATTCATGACAATCGATGAAATAGCAAGGATAAAAAGGGTCTCAATCAGAGAAACCGGAGAAGGATACCTGTCGGGGTCATCAAATGCAGAAGGAGAAGAGGTAATATTAGCCGAACCTATGACGTATATGAACAGAAGCGGTGAGGCTGTTAGAAGACTTCTCGCAGACCACAAAGGAAGTCATCAAGACCTTGTAGTAATCCATGACGATATGGACATGGTCCTTGGAAGGGTAAGGATAAAGACAAAGGGCGGGCATGGCGGTCACAACGGTGTTTCTTCAATAATCGACAGGATCGGGACCAATAGGTTTATCAGGGTAAAGATTGGAATCGGCAGGAGGCCTGGGGTCGATCCTGCTGATTTTGTTCTGGGCAGGTTTGACAAAGATGAGCTTGCCATAGTTGATGATACTGTCAGGAGGGCGGCAGAGGTCGCATTGTACATAGTATCTAACGACATTAAAGATGCGATGAACAGATATAACAGATAAGGGGAGGGATATGGAACAATTTGCAGACCTGGGTCCAATATTCGGGATAGGCGGACTTATTATAGCATTCCTAATTTATGTATATATAAAAAAACAGCCTGCGGGAAATGAGTTGATGTGCGAGATCTCTGACAGGATACACGAGGGGGCTATGGTCTATCTTAAAAAGCAATATACATATCTTGCCCTATTCGTGGCCATAGTCTTTATACTCCTTTCAGTATGGATAGGAATATGGACCGCTGTGGCCTTTGCCTCCGGCGCCACCTGCTCGATACTTGCCGGTTTCTTCGGGATGAGCGCTGCAACCAGGGCAAACGTAAGGACTGCCCAGGCCGCAAACCTTTACAACCCCAGTGCCGGAAAGGCGTTAACCATAGCATTTGCAGGAGGCTCTGTCATGGGGCTTTCTGTCGCATGTCTGGGACTGATTGGCGTAGGGGTCTACTTCTGCTTCTTCGGACATGACCCGTCAAAGGCATTTATAATAAATGGTTTTGCCATGGGGGCAAGCTCAATAGCGCTATTTGCAAGGGTAGGAGGAGGCATATATACCAAGTCCGCCGACGTCGGCGCAGACTTGGTGGGCAAGGTTGAGGCAGGGATTCCCGAGGATGACCCGAGAAACCCCGCGACAATCGCCGATAATGTCGGCGATAACGTAGGTGATGTAGCAGGGATGGGTGCAGATCTATTTGAATCTTATGTTGGATCTGTAATAGCCACCATAGCTATCGCGGCAACGACAACCTTTGCCGTAGGATCTCAATCTACTTACATGGCACTTCCTATGGTGATGGTTATTCTTGGGTTCGTTGCATCTCTCCTTGGTATCTGTTCAATGTTGGTCCTCGAGCGGTTTAACCCGGCTGCCGCCTTAAGATATGCAACCTTTATAGCAGCAGGTGCCTTTCTCATAGGGGCATATATTACGGTTGGGATGACAGGAATAGACTCAGGGGTATTCTGGGCAATCGCAATAGGCGCTATAGCCGGTATATTAATCGGGCTGATCACGGAGTATTATACCTCCTCATCTCCGGTCAAAAAGATAGCTGAATCCTCCAAAACAGGCCCTGCAACAATAATAATAACAGGCATTGCAGTAGGGATGGAATCGATAGTTATCCCTGTATTGGTAATCGTGGCCGGCATATTTCTCTCATTTACATTTGCAGGTTTGTATGGTATCAGTATAGCCGCTGTAGGGATGCTGGCTACCATAGGTATCACCATGTCTGTTGATGCCTATGGGCCGATAGCAGACAATGCAGGAGGTATCTCTGAGATGAGCGGCCTGGGACATGAAGTAAGAAAGATAACGGATAGCCTCGATTCTCTCGGTAACACAACTGCGGCGATAGGAAAGGGCTTTGCAATAGGTTCTGCCGCCCTAACCGCCCTTGCCCTATTTGCAGCATATACCCAGTCGGCAAGGCTCTCCGCGATAGATCTGATAAACCCTTATGTGGTTATGGGGTTATTTATAGGGGGTGCAGTCCCATTCCTGATAGTAGCAATGACCATGTCTTCTGTTGGTAAGGCGGCACAGAAGATGGTTGAGGAGGTGAGAAGACAGTTCAGGGAGATCAAGGGACTAATGGAAGGGCGAGCCAAGCCTGATGTAGCAAGGTGCATAGATATCAGCACCGCTGCTGCCCTTAGGGAGATGATCCTTCCCGGAATGCTTGCAGTTGTAGTACCGGTCCTCGTAGGATTCATCCTTGGACCTGCGGCCCTAGGTGGTACCCTTGCCGGCGCAACTGTTACAGGTGTTTGTCTTGCATTGATGCTGGCAAACAGCGGAGGTGCCTGGGATAATGCCAAAAAATATATTGAAGCGGGGAACCTCGGCGGAAAAGGATCTGATTGCCACAAGGCAGCAGTTGTCGGTGACACTGTTGGCGATCCATTTAAGGACACGTCAGGGCCTGCCATGAATATACTGATTAAGCTGATGTCAATAGTCTCGCTTATAATCGCACCACTTCTGCGGGGATAAGGGCAAAAAGGGTCCAAGGGATCGAGGGGTCCAGTGCTCAAGTGAAAAGACACTAGGATCCTGGAACCCTTGAATCCTCGAATCCTGGAACCCTCAAATTATGGCATTAAAGTGCGGTATAATTGGCCTACCCAATGTAGGCAAGTCAACTATCTTTAACGCCTTGACCTCTGCTCATGCCATAACAGCCAACTATCCATTTACAACAATTGAGCCCAACACAGGAATGGTTGAGGTACCTGATGAGAGGCTAATCAGACTCGCCCTGATCTATCCTCACAAAAAGATTACACCGGCAATAGTAGAATTTGTTGACATTGCCGGGCTTGTAAAGGGTGCAAGCAAGGGTGAAGGATTGGGCAATAAGTTTCTTGCACATATCCGTGATGTAGATGCCATCTTGCATATCGTCAGATGCTTTAATGACCCTGATATCGCCCATATACCCGGGGAACTAAACCCCATCGAAGACATATCCCTTATCAGAACAGAACTCCTCTTGGCAGACCTTGAGATCATTGAAAGGCAATTCAGCGATGCCCAAAAAAGGATAAAGAGGGGAGACAAGGGGGCTGCCCGGGAGATAGCCCTTCTTGAGAAGATAAAGATGGCCCTGGAAAAGGGGAGTAATTTAGACACAAAAGACCTCCCTGAGACTGAGCTTGAATATCTCAGAAGATATAACCTCCTCATTGTAAAACCTGTCCTCTATGTGACTAACACAGGTGAGAGGGACATTGAAAGATCAAAGTTCTATCTCGAGCAGATCAGGAAATTTGTAAATAATGGGGATGCCCAGGTGACCCAGATCATCGGAAGGCTTGAGGCAGAGATAGCATTACTTCCAAAAGAAGAGAGAGATACCTTCCTGAAGGAGCTCGGCCTGCCTGAGTCTGGTCTGTCCAGACTCATAAAGGCATCCTATAGGCTCCTTGGGCTTATTACTTTTTTTACGGTTGTGGGAGGCGAGGAGATACGTGCATGGACAATATTAGATGGGACAAAGGCTGCAT
>CAYZUL010000093.1:0-9106 GCA_964481895.1 uncultured Nitrospirota bacterium
CAGGGACCTTGGGGATGTCAATTTCAGGTGCGGTTATTTTTTTCTAAAGGACCAAGAGATAGACCCTGAGGCTGTTAGCCCTTCTTAAACCTTGCTTCAAGCTTCTTCATTACCTTAGGCATGGAAGTATATTCCATATCCTCCAGGTGAAGCCTGTGCGGCTGGAACGGTCCATGTCGCCTCATATATTCGGCTATCTCACCAGCCTTGCGCCTGGTCTCATCGAAGCTTGGGTCCTTGAACATATCTACCGGCCCGACAAGCCTCCCTCTGCTTAGCTGGAATCCCGCTGCAATTACCCGTGGAGGTCCGTCAAACCTGGCTGGAGTCGCTTCATCGAATGAGACAGGCATGAAGGGACCAGCATGGGAACCCCTCATCCATCCCTCAACGATATAGGGGAAGGAAAATGCCTCAAGTATCTCACCCACTGCGGGGAACCCTGCCTGTGCCCGTACGATAACAACAGGGTCGTCCTTGCCCACATATTCCCCGGCAATAACACTAAGTTTCTGGGTTGATGGGACGGCAGCAATCTCATTGTCGCTCTTTCTGTATATCGCCTTTACCATATATTTCCCGATAGAACCCAGGAAGAGAAGGAGGTCATACATCTCTTCAGGGCATGAAAGCTCTATTGATTTGTCCTCATATACATCAAGTATCTGGAACTTAAAACCATCATGCATGCTTGGATCTATAACAAGGCCGGCTGTATTAAAGGGGTCAGCAAACATCTTGTATAGCGGAAAATTCCATGCCCCCGGCGAGGTCTTATCGGCCATAAAGATAATCACAGGCTCGCTCTTTCTCTCCTCTATCTCCATCTCTGCTACACCAGGACCCATCCCCTTCACGTTTCCGCTAAAGGCATCTGCAAGGAGATCCTGTCCGGCGCCGTAGAGTTTCAGGTCCTTTGCAACCTCTGTGCAGGCAATAAAGGTATCCCATGCGGACTTGTGGATATCTGAATCTTCAGCACCCCTGTAGTGTGTCATTATGAGTTCGAGATCATCACCGCAGTAAGCCACATGAAAGTCTGTAATGAGTCCCTTTTTTTTAAGGTCGGATAGCTCCTCTCTTGCCTTTTCAATTAAAGCCGGGTGCATATGCGAGTGCCCGACAAATCCCCCGACATCAGCTTTAATTACAGAGAGTGTAACCTTCTTGGTTGCCATTATCTCCTCCTGGTATTTATCTTTCTAGTAGTAAGGTACATTTTTATCTCAATTGAGCCCATATTATGATGTTACACTGGTGTATAAGTCAAGGACTTTGAACTATTCATAGACTTCTGATATATTTAAATGGTTAAAGGGAGCACTTTGTTATGCTTGCAAAAAGGATAATCCCCTGTCTTGACGTTAAGGATGGACGTGTCGTGAAAGGGATAAGCTTCATAAACTTAAGGGATGCCGGCGATCCTGTTGAGGTGGCAAGGATATATGATGAGGAAGGGGCGGATGAAATATGTTTTCTGGATATAACTGCCTCCCATGAAAAGAGAAAGATCATGCTCGATATAGTCTCAAGGACAGCAGAGGTGATCTTTGTCCCCCTGACTGTCGGGGGCGGAATAAATGGACTGGACAATATCAGGGACCTGTTGAAGGCAGGCGCTGACAAGGTTTCCATAAATACAGCCGCTGTGCAGGAGCCGGACCTTGTAAGACGCGCATCTGCCCGGTTCGGAAGCCAGTGCATAGTAGTTGCAATAGATGCGAAGAGAGTCGTAGGCCAGAAACAGGCTATCATGAAGGAGAACAAAGCCAAGCCCCCAGCACCCAGCCCCCAGGATTATAAATGGGAGGTATTTACCCATGGCGGGAGGAAGGGGACAGGGCTTGATGTAATAGAATGGGCCAGGAAGGCTGAGTCCCTTGGGGCCGGCGAGATACTCCTTACCAGTATGGACAGGGATGGAACAAAGGATGGATATGATATAGAATTAACAAGGGCCGTATCTGGCTCCGTCAATATACCTGTAATAGCTTCCGGGGGCGCCGGATGCCTTGAGGATCTTTATGGGGGCCTTGTAGAAGGCGGGGCTGACGCAATACTTGCGGCCTCGATCTTCCATTATGGAGAATTCAGGATAGGCCAGGTAAAGGATTACCTCAGATCAAGGGGGGTAGCGGTCAGGAAATGAAGATATCTGAGCTTTTAAGATTTAACGCTGATGGACTGATACCGGCGGTTATCCAGGACCATAAGAGCGGCAGGGTCCTGATGGTCGCATATATGAATAAAGAAGCGCTAGATAAGACTATTGAGACCGGCATTACCCACCTCTGGAGTAGATCAAGAAAGAAGCTCTGGCAGAAGGGCGAGACATCAGGAAACTACCAGTCAGTCAGGGAGATTTATTTAGACTGCGACGAGGATACGCTCCTCCTTAAGGTAGACCAGGTTGGTGTGGCATGTCATACAGGCGAGATAAGCTGTTTCCACAGGACATATAAAGAAAATGATCTTGTTAAATTAGTCACCGATGGGGGAATATTGGAGAGGGTATATGGGGTTATCCTTGATAGGAAAAGCAATCCGAAGGAGGGTTCATATGTATCATCTCTTATGGCAAAAGGGAAGGACAGGATCTTAAAGAAGATAGGTGAGGAGGCAGGCGAGCTGATCATCGGCTCAAAGAACGATAACAGGGATGAGATCATCTATGAGATAGCCGACCTCTGGTTTCACACACTCGTTATAATGGGATATCACGGGATCGGAGTAGATGATATCTACGATGAATTTGAAAAGAGGTTCGGAAAAAGTGGGATCAGGAAAGGAAGTAATAATGAATAAGGACGCGGGTTGTATCTTCTGCCGGATCGCCTCAAAAGAGGTAGGGGCGAAGATCGTCTATGAGGATGAAAAGATCATGGCCGTTGAGGATGTAAACCCACAGGCCTCTACACACCTTCTTGTTATACCCAAGAGCCATATCCCGACGCTTCAGGAAATTGGGGATGAAGAAAGCGGCCTGATGGATAAGCTCTTTCGTGTAATCAAGCGGTTGGCCAAAGATAGGGGGCTCTCGGAAAAGGGTTACCGTGTTGTGGTTAACTGCGGCCCTGCAGGAGGACAGACAGTATATCACCTCCACCTCCACTTACTCGGCGGACGCAATATGAAATGGCCGCCGGGGTAATTCTATGATGAACGCTGCCATTCTTGCCGGCGGAAAAAGCAAGAGGATGGGAAGGGATAAAATCTTTATTGAGGTAGAGGGTAAACGGCTGATCGAGAGGGTTTTGGATATCCTCGGGCTGATTTTTGATAATATTACGATCATTGCAGCGGCAGGTGAGACCCTGGAAAAATTCAGCGGGATAAGGCAAAGGATTGTCCGGGATTTAATTCCTGACAAGGCCTCAATGGGCGGTCTTTACACTGCCCTCTCATATGCGGCATCCGAGAGGATCTTTGTTGTTGGCGCAGACATGCCCTTTTTAAATAAAGACCTTATCAGATATATAATTTCCAAAGAAGATTACGATGTCGTAATCCCCCGCACAACCACCGGATTACATCCGCTCCATGCCGTCTATTCCAAAGGATGCCTTCCGGTTATCAGGGATATGATTAATGAGGGCGATCTTTCAATAAGCAGGTTTGTATACAAGATGACCAGGTATGAGGTAGGTGAGGAGGAGATCCTCAGGATCGATCCTGACCTTACGTCTCTGATCAACATCAATGCACCTGCTGATCTTGAAATGATTAAGAGAATTCCATATTCAGGACGGATCAGAGGAGGACAGATATGATCTCAGTCAAAGAGGCGCTTAAGGCAATACTGGCAAATATAACTATCTCCGGCATTGAGAAAGTCAACATTATGGACTCACTTGGCAGGGTCCTTGCGGAAAATATAGTTGCGAAGAGGGATCACCCGCCATGGGATAATTCTGCAATGGATGGCTATGCCGTCATTTTCAACGACATCAGGTCTGCATCAAAAAAGGCCCCGGCTGCAATAAAGGTGATAGGGGAGGTTCCTGCAGGCCACATACCTTCAGTAAAGATAGGGCGGGGTGAGGCCGTAAAGATTATGACAGGCGCCCCTATACCGCAAGGAGCGGATACCGTAGTAAGGGTTGAGGATACGGAGTCCTCCGGCAGCATGGTCTCTATATTTAAGGAATGTGAGAGCGGAGAGAACATAAGGAGACGTGGTGAAGACGTTAAGAACGGTGATCTGGTAATAGAAAAGGGAAAGAAGATCCGTCCTGCGGAGATCGGGATGATGGCCTCAGTGGGGCGCGCCTTTATATATGTCTATCAAAGACCAAGGGTGGCGGTCATGTCTACGGGGGATGAGATCGCAGATCTCGATGAGGAGGTCTCTCCCGAGAAGATTATAAACTCAAACAGCTATGCCTTAAGGTCTCTGGCCATGGATGCAGGATGCATCCCCACGCTTCTGGGAATCGCAAGGGACAACAAGGAGGACCTGACAAGGCGGCTTACGGACGGACTTACATCTGATGTAATCATTATCTCCGGCGGGGTATCTATGGGCGACTATGACTTCGTGAAGGATGTATTAGCCGAGATGGGTATGGAGATGAAATTCTGGAAGGTCTCGATGAAGCCTGGTCAGCCCCTTGCCTTCGGGACGATTGAGGGAAAACCCGTCTTTGGCCTGCCGGGAAACCCTGTGTCCGCCATGGTATCTTTCTATCAGTTTGTAATGCCTGCAATAAAAAAGATGGGCGGGGAGAAGGCCATATATCTTAAGACAATAGAGGCGGTCTCTGATGAGGACCTTGAGGGGAAAGCAGGGAGGACCCATTTTATAAGGGCAATCATAGATCAGAAGAATGGAGTATATCATGCAAGATCAACGGGTGACCAGGGTTCGGGCATATTAACATCTATGGTCAGGGCCAACGGACTTATCGTCATACCTGAGGATTCCGGGCCTGCAAAGGCGGGAGATAAAGTAAAGGTCCAGCTATTTGAATCCCTTTCCCAGGAAGGATTAGGGTTTTAGCCCATGATACCGATGGTATGCATAGTCGGGAGGTCAAACAGCGGGAAGACCACACTTATTGAACAGCTTATCATAGAGCTTAAAAAGCGTGGTCACAGGATAGCCACTATAAAACATGCCGGACACGGGTTCCAGTGGGACAGGGAGGGAAAGGATAGCTGGAGGCACAGGATGGCAGGTGCGTCAACTGTAATAATAGTGTCTCCGAATGATCTGGGGATAATTACAGACCAGGAAAAGGAGTTATCACCTGATGAGCTTAAGGAGAGGTATATCAGAGACGTCGATATAATCCTTGCAGAGGGCTATAAGTATAGCAATTATCCGAAGATAGGAATCATAAGGCTTGAGGGAGATGAGGAGTTTTTTGCAGACCAGAAGGAAAGTCTCATGGCAATAGTGTCTAACAGAGCTGTTAACATGGGTATTCCCTGCTTAAGACTTGATGATATTGGAGCCATATCTGACTTTATAGAAAAAGAGATATTGAAAAAGGACTGAAGTTCCGGCAGGACGGGATTCCAAGTTGAAGTTTATCGCAGATTTCCATATCCACTCAAAGTATAGCAGGGCCACCTCACCCGCAATGGAGACAGGTACCCTTGCTAAGTGGGCAAAGAAGAAGGGGATTGGTCTTATCGGGACCGGGGACTTTACCCATCCGCTCTATTTCTCCAGTCTCAAATCCGAGCTCGAACCATCTGGAAACGGTCTGTTCCGATCAAAGGGAGATGGAGATGATGTCCGTTTTATCCTTACCGCTGAGGTAAGCAACATATTTTCCCAAGGTGGAAGATTAAGGAAGATACACAACCTTATTTTTGCCCCAAGTTTTGAGGTGGCTGAAAGGATCAATGCGAAGCTTGGATCCCTCGGAAAGCTCGCTTCTGACGGCCGGCCCATCTTTGGCTTTCCGGCTAAGGATCTCGTAAAGATGGTAATGGATATCTCTCCGGACTGCCTTGTAGTCCCTGCCCACGCCTGGACACCATGGTTCTCCATATTCGGGTCAAAATCCGGCTTTGATTCTATAGAGGAATGCTTTGGAGATGAGGCAAGATATATTTATGCCATAGAAACAGGACTATCATCAAATCCTGAGATGAACTGGAGATGCTCATCCCTTGATAGGATTACCTTGCTCTCAAATTCTGATGCCCATTCCCCAAGCAAGATCGGAAGAGAGGCCAATCTATTTGATTGCGATCTGTCTTATTATGAGGTTCTTGATACCATCAGAAAAAAAGACAAGAAGAGATTCCTCTCCACCATAGAGTTCTTTCCAGAGGAGGGGAAATATCACTATGATGGCCACAGAGAATGCAATATATCCATGATATCAAGAGAGACACGGATAAATGACAATATCTGTCCCGTATGCCATAAGAAGATCACGGTCGGTGTGATGCACCGCGTGGAAGACCTTGCAGACAGGAAAGAAGGATTTATACCTGACAACTCCATCCCGTTTACGTCTCTTATACCACTTGAAGAGATCATTTCAGAGGCACTGGGACGAGGCACTGGAACACAGTCAGTGAACAGGGAGTATGAAAGGCTTGTCTCTGAAGCCGGCAATGAATTTAAGTTACTCTTAGATCTGTCAAGGGAGGATCTCTCTGTCTTTGTTCCACCTAAGATCCTTGAAGGAATAATAAGGGTAAGGGAGGGGAGGGTGAAGATCATCCCGGGATATGACGGTCTGTACGGCAAGATAAAGATATTTGATGATAATGGCGATAAAACCCCCTAGCAGATCAGGTATCCCTATGTTAGATAGGCCTAATATATATTTTTTAACCGCAACAGATCCGGATGATTGAGACAAGATTTGATAAAGAGAGGGTCATTGCCCACATAAAATATATTGCCTCCCCCAGATTGGTCGGGTCTGATGGAGAAAAAAGGGCAGCAGGATATATCATCGAGAAATTAAGGGATAAGGGCATTGATTCAGAGGAGGAGTCCTTTGATATTAAGATAGTTCCCTGGATACTCTTAAGGGCTGGCCTTATATCTTCTATTATCCTCCTCCTTATCGGCCTCTTGATATCGAAAGATCACCAATATATCTCAGCAATAACTACCTTTATTATCCTGATAGGTCTTTTGTCTACTGATAAGTTATGGTCCTTTCTTGCAGGTCTTGATCTTCTCCCTGATTTAACAAGGGGCCTCTCATCTAAGAATATTATTGCCAGTATCACAAAGGGGGGCGAGAGAAGGGTCTTTTTAATTGCCCATTACGATTCAAAGGGCCAGTCGATATCACTTATAACAAGGATACTCCTGGTGGCTACAGGATCCTTTTACCTTATCCTCCTGACTATCCAGTATATCTCCGGCCTGCCACATCAATCCCAGGAAGGCATTAATCTCCAATTCTATATCCCTTTTTCTTTTGCAGTCACAATAATACTGATCCTTGCCTCTGCAAGGACAGACAATAGTTCGCCAGGGGGCCTTGATAATGCAGGGAGCGTAGGCATCTTAATCGAGCTTGCCGGTCTTCTAAAGGAAAGACCTTATAAGGGTCTGTCCATTACAATGATCTTCACAGGGGCAGAGGAGTTGGGACTCTTAGGTGCATATGCCTTTTTAAAGAGGCACAGACATGAACTAAATTCAGATAATTGCTATTTCTTGAACCTTGATGGGGTAGGAGTAGGCGGGCGCCTTCGACAGTTTGGAAAAAAACCAATCTTTCAGATCCTTCCGGTCTTCCCGATGGTTACAGGGCTTATGATGGACCACATCCCCTTTGAGAAGGCCGGTTTTCGTGCAATGAGTCTTGGTTGTGTCTCAAGCAAGACCTTGAAGATACATACAAAAGAGGATAGGGGGGATCTGCCTGAGCCGGATGGGCTTGAAGAGGCAGGGACGAAGGTGTTGGAGATACTTGACAGTCTGGCTAAAGGATCTGTTGACCCCAAAAATATTGCAAAAAAGAATAGCTTATGATATAAATACACTCAAAAATCAGGAGCTAATAAATGAAAGTTACAGCAACTAAAAGATTATTCTGGTTTCTAGAGGAAGGAAGTGAGTTTGATCTTTCAAACGAGAACCATTTAAATATGTATGTCCAGCAGAATCTTTCAAGAGGAAAAACATCAGATATAAGAAGGCTTTTTAAGATTATTCCGCTTAATGTCTTCATTGGGGCTTTTAGCCGTATTAAAAACTATCTTCCAAGAGAGGTAAGGCAATTCTGGGAGGAGTGGCTTGCAGATATTAACACCCCTACAAAAAAAGATACTTAACCTCTTTGTCACGCTGCCTGATAAAGATGCTTTTTACCTGACAGGCGGAACGGCCCTTTCAGCTTTTTTTCTCAAACATAGAAAGAGTCATGACCTCGATTTTTTCAGCAGTACCGAAGAACTGATCACTCCATTCAGCCAAAAACTTGAAGCATCAATAAAAAAAGAAACCCTTGGCGTTGAAAGACTAAGAGGATTTCACTCATTCGTGGAACTTTCTGTAACCAATAACGAAGACTCAACAATAATTCATCTCGCCCTTGATTCTCCTTTTAGATTTGAACAACCAATGGAGTCTGAGGAGTTTCCAGGACTCAAAATTGACAGTCTGATAGACATAGCAACAAACAAGCTCCTTGCACTTTTTGGAAGAGCGGTATTGAGAGACTTTATAGATGTCTATTTTCTTGTTAAAGAACGCTTTAGCAAAAATGAGCTTATGGAAAAAGCTGTCCTGAAAGATCCGGGCTTTGATCTTTACTGGCTTGGAGTTGCCATGGAAAGGATAAATGAATTTCCTGATGACTCACCCGATATGCACCTTCTTACACGTCAATCTACTATAGCAGAACTTAAAGAATTCTTTGGTGTCTGGAGAAAAGGAATTATGAAGGACATTACCGGCAAATAGGGGTATACGAAAGGATCATTAAGAAAGGAGTTATATGGAAAAAATAAACAGCATACTGGAATCTATTCCATATCTGTTAAAAATGCCTTCAAAGCGTATCTGGGTTGATTACGATGATGAAGCCGACGTCCTCTATATCAGTTTCAGGAAACCTCAGCAGGCAAACGACAGCTTAATGGAAGATGATATTATTTACCACTATCATGACAAAGA
>CAYZUL010000094.1:0-8820 GCA_964481895.1 uncultured Nitrospirota bacterium
GCGAGAGGGATGGGCTGAAATCAGTTACAGCCTGGCACTATCTGAAGATGAAGTAAAGAAGTTCCTCACCTTAATCCTCTCCCCAGAGGGAGAGGAGAGGGTGAGGGGGAAAAGATCTTGACAGGGATCTTGCCCTGGGGTATATTTAAAAACCCCAGGGCTTTTTTGTTATAAAAGGGTTTATTAAAAAGGAGTGAGAAGCAATGAGTGACTTTAATAAGAATACGCTGCCAGAAGAAGGGCAGCCAACAGAAAAGAAAAAAGAGGTAATAGAGACAGATATTATGCCGGATGTCGTAGCGGTATCTGCATTAGGGCAATCTGAGTTTATCTCCTGTAGGAGCAATAGAGGTTCAAAGGCCCCGCAGAACAACTCATTGAACGAGCCATGGGGCATTTGGGGAGAAGGGGATCGTGTATTTGTGACCGATTCGACCAATAACCGGCTTTTAATATGGAATAGTGCCGCAAACGACAGACCTGCAGATCTGGTGCTGGGACAGGCTGGTTTTAATGAGGGCCGTGAAAACAGGTGGAGGGAAAAGGTACTAATCAAAGAGCTATACATTGTGGGAAGTGAAGATTGGAGGGAAGGGAGGGAGGTGGTCAAGTCCGATGCAGACACCCTGTCTGGTCCAACCGGTATTTTTGCAGCAGGAGGGAGATTATTTGTGGCGGATACTGATAACCACAGGATACTTATATGGAATAAGATACCGTCTGATAATGGAAAGGCGGCTGATCTGGTAATCGGACAGCCTGATTTTGTTACCTGGTCTGCAAATCGTGACGGGAACTTAGGCGCAGGCTCATTATTCTTCCCTGTAGGGGTTTTTAGCGATGGTGTCAGGTTGTTTGTCGCTGATAAGGATAATCACAGGGTGCTTATCTGGAACAGAATCCCTGATACAAATGGGAAAGAGGCGGATATTGTATTGGGCCAACCGGATTTCAAGAGCAGGATGATCAATGCAGGAAACCTCGATAAGGCCGGTCCTGGTACCCTTTCCTTTCCTACAAATATTTTTTATGACGGCACCTATCTATTCGTAACTGACCAGGGGAATAATAGAATACTAATATGGGATCACATTCCCCAAAGAAATGGCGAGCCCGCCAATATGGTATTAGGACAGAAAGATCTGACAGGAAGGGCGCCAAACAGGAGCGGAACATGCAGTGCATGTTCAATGAAGTTTCCTGGCCATGTCTTTTGCAGAGGTGGAGACCTGTATGTAGTAGATCAAGGGAACAATAGGGTTCTTGTGTGGAGAGATTATAGCTGGAAGGATAAAGAATCCGCAGACCTGGTAATCGGACAACCTAACTTTGAGGAGAACTGGCACCACTGGAAGCTGGTGAAGGTAAAGGAAAAACCGAATGAGACTTCCATGTCTGCCGAATCACCTGCCCCTGAAGGATCTCTTGAGGCAGGAGAGCCTTCCGAAACCAAGGCGTATATCAGGCTAGATACGACTAACTGTCCTAACAGCTTTACACTCTGGGAACCTTCCATGATATGGGTTGACGACCGGAACAGGATTTTCATACTCGATCGGGGTAATAACAGGGTCGTCATATGGAATGAGTTGCCTACCAAAGGTATTGAGGTGGTAAAAGAGAGCGAAGAAAGGAGCGAAGTTGAAAGAGTTTGATGAGTTAAATAAGTACAAGAAGGCCGTGATGGAGGAGAGGGATAAGGCGAATAAGGAGAAGGCAGAGAAGGAAGGAGATAAGCCTGCATATAACGCGGATTATATCTCGCGGATTACCACTATTGCAAGCAAGGTTGAGCATAATATGGGTATCCATCTTCAGGCTGCATATATAGACGCCGTCACTATCATAGATAACCGCTTAAACGAGGTCTATATTTCCTACATAAACAACATTAATCACTTCCTCAGGCTTTTTGAAAAGGCAGAGGGAGAGATGAAAGAGGAGGCCATAAAAGAGGCGGTTATAAAGTTAAGGTTTATTTTCTTGGAGGCTGCAAACAATCTGATACGACCCATATTAAAGAAACATGAGGAATCAAAGGAATATCCAACTAAGAATATTGATATCCTTAAGAACGACTGGAATGCCCAAATTACAGAGTTCAAGAATGTAGCTGACCAGGTTTATGATTCGCTAGATACAAAAAAGCTTTTTTTATAATATATAATACGAATGCATTATGCAGGATGTCATTGCGAGGAGAGGAGCGAGGATGCAATCCTGACAGTTTAAGCGGGATTGCTTCACTATCGTTCGTAATGGCAATGTAATTTTTCATGAAAACCTTGCTGATCTTTCCCTGCCAGTGGTCTCCCACCCAGCCATACCTAAGTACACCTTATTTGACCTCCTATCTCCGGTCAAAAGGGTGGGACGTGGTGCAGAGGGACTTTAATATCCTCTCTTATGATTTTTTTCTATCCCGTCCCTTTCTGGAAAGAGCAAGAACAAGAATAAATAAAAGGATAGATTTCCTTCACGGCAAACCGTCTCTGACAAAAGAGGAAGGCGCTGTCCTGGAGGATCTTACAACCGGTAATCAGTATTCCGAGATTATTATCTCCCAGCTCGAGGATGCAAAGAAGGTGATGCGCTCACCTGATCTTTTTTTCAATTTCAATAATTACCGACAGGCCAGTATGATTATTCAGTCGTCACTTAAACTTATTTCTGATGCCTATCCTCCTTCCATGCTGAGCTTATTTACTTACCGGAGCGGGGATCGTGCCGAGGAATCTACCCGTAAGGCACAAAATGCCGTAAATAACAGAGATGCCAATCCATTCATAGAGCTATATGAAGGATTCCTTTTGGGATCAGAGCAATGGGAGGATTATAATGTTGTGGGGATATCTATTATAGGGATGTCGCAGATTATCCCCGGTCTGACGCTGGCCAGGATAATTAAGGAGCGATACCCGCACCTTCATATTGTGCTAGGAGGACCGATATTAAGTGTGATAGCAGATAGGCTTAAAGATCATCCTGAGTTTTTCAAAGAATTCTGCCATACTATAATCAGCCTTGAGGGTGAAGAACCGCTGCACCAGCTCATAACTGCCATTAAAAGCGGAGCTACTTTTAAAGACGTTCCAAACCTTATTTACCTTAGTGATGGCCGGATTTGTCAAAGCGAACAGAGGGTAAAGGTCCGATTTGATGAGATGCCGTCACCAACCTTTGATGGGCTCCCCATGGACCTATATCTTTCTCCTTATCCGGTCATTCCAGTGCTTCAAAGCCGCGGCTGTTACTGGGGTAAATGTACATTCTGTACTCATAGTTATATCTATGGGCAGAGGTATAGTAAGCAGAGGAGTTGCACTCTGGTAGATGAATTAGATGGTCTTTCCAGAAAATATAATACCAGGTACTTTACATTTTCTGACGAGGCGGTCTCTCCTCATTCGTTAAGCGATGTCTCTGATCAGATCATTGAACGACGCCTTGATGTCAGGGCGCTGGCCATGCTTAGATTTGAAAAAAAGATGGATGATCGGTTTTTTGAAAAGGCGAGGAATGCGGGGTTTACTTTCCTTCTCTTTGGGCTGGAAAGTGCCAACAACCGCATCCTTTCAATGATGCAGAAAGGGGCCTCCAAAGAGACAGCACGGGATATCTTACAAAAGAGCCGGAAGGCAGGGATATGGAACCACCTCTTTCTCTTCTTCGGGTTTCCAACTGAGACCAGGGAGGAGGCCATGGAGACCATCGGGTTTCTTAAGGAGAACAGCGAGAACATCCATTCCTTTGCACCGGGGGTCTTTATCTTATACCGCGACTCACCTATCCATCATCACCCTGACCGGTTTTCCGTAACCAGGGTCTTCGAACCGCCTGATACTGATATCTCGATGTACCTCGGTTTTGAGGTCAGCAGGGGGATGCCGCTCCACTCTGCAAAAGAGGCAAACGATCTTTGCGTTAAGATAGGAGAGGAGATCTTTCCGAGCATAAACATATGGGGTGAAATGCCGCGGGAGCACTTCCTTCTTTATCTGGATCGTTATGGGATGGAGGACTTATGTAAGGGTTCAAAATCTTGAGCTCTTATACCAATTCGCATTCAACAGGATACCAAGGCGGCTAGGAGGAGGCGACGCAGGCGTACGGTTTGTACGTTGAGGAGCCGACGACGAAGCCAACGCAGGTAGCCGAATGAAGGCAAATTGGTATTACTTGATTAATAGCAGGTGGAAATAATCAACCCTTCTTTCTCTTTTGTAAAAAATATCCCTAAGCCGATCTTCCCTGTATCCTAATTCCAGGAATTCATTGAGCAGGGAAAACACCTCCCCATCGGATATATATGCAACTGTGTCAGGGACACCATCAGGTTTCAAGGAAGCTGCAAGCTTCCTGATTTCATCTATGGCCTCTTCGGGTGCCTCCTCCTGGGGTGTAATCTCTATGGATCGATTGTATGGGCTCTTATATTTTTTATTGAGAGTCTGCATGGTTCTTAAAAAAAGCAGATCCCGCTCCCAGGATTGGATGGTATTAAAATCAGGGTGCGTTTCAACAAGCTCAACCAGGCTTATCATTCTTTCTCCAAGACAACGCTGGATGAAATGGTGCTGTCTTTCAAGAAAGACCCCTTTAAATCCGATGAATCTTGCAACCCTCTCCATCAGGGGAAGATTTACCAGAAATGTATACTGACCGCCATATATATTATAACATTCTGTATCAGGATTATTCAGGGTCTTCATATTCATCAATCCATAGTCAAAGGCGCTATAGGATCCCCCTTCCCGGAGCAGACCATAGGCTGATTCTATTGTCTTTATTGCGCCAACATTTACAGGGATATCGATCATCTCATCGATATTTTTGAACATGGTCCTTATAATCCTGCCGCAGCTTATACCTGTCCAATCAACAGGTCGATATTCCCGTTCCCAAACAATATTATTTATAAATGGAGGATAATCCTTGAGTCTCTCTAAATCCGAGGCGTTAAAATCCTTTACAAATCTATCCAGATCGTCTATTCCCTGAAGATGATCCCTGTCTATCCTGGGTTGGAGGTGTTCTTCCACTACATCGGCTTTCATCTTGACAAATACCTTTGTGCTTAAATCATCCCAAAGTTCATTTGATATGAGCTTAAAAAAGCTATGCTCTTTAAAACATCCAAGGTTGTAGGCGCTAAGCCGGGCAAGAGAGACCCTCTCTGAATGCCTCTGGAGATCAGTCCTTTCCTTAACCCCTTTGATGATCTCCCAGGAATAGTCGCATGGAATATAGCAGGTCTTCGGATAGACCATGCAGTCCCGGTCTATCTCCTTTAGGTGACTTAAGAAACATGAGGCAAGATTACCATTCCCTATGCCGAGTTCCTGAACATAAGTTATTTCCGGCCTCTTTCCTGATCTTATTGCATGCTGATAATAATCTTCTGCCAGGGCATGGGCGAGCCTGTGGTCCTGGCTTACAAAGGTCTGGAAATGACCATGGATAGCAGGCCCTTTTAGACCATAGAAGATCCTATTTATATGGGCTTGCCATTTATCAGTGGTATCAGATCTCCCAAGTTCCAGGAGAGACTTATTAGGTGATATGTTATTGCTATTAATGGTCCTTCTCCCATGTAGAGGGATGCTTGGAACGTGCTCCTATCCTAAAGCCCATGAATCCTGATGGGTAAAAGATTAACAGAAAAGATGGATCCTAGTCAAGAAAACCGGCCTGGCCGTTTTTTTTGGATGGGGTTGTATAATTGAAATCTCCCTCCACCTTCTGGTATCATGCAAAACATCTAATAGTTTACTCATAACGTTTGATCTCTGTAAGCGATGGCGCATAAAGATAAAAGCAGATCAAGAGCAGACTTAAACGTGTTAAAGGTAGATTCACTGTTTCTCCGTTATGGTGTTGCTATCTTTAGCGTTTTGTTAGCGCTGACGCTGACAGAGCTTATTGAGCCTCTCCGGGATCGAACCCCTTTCCCCCTTTTTTTTGCTGCTGTATCTGTTAGTGCCTGGTATGGAGGTATTGGACCGGGCCTTCTGGCCACAGCCTTATCTGTACTGATAACGGAGTATTTTTTCCTTCCCCGGGCAGGACCATTTATTATCGGGTTGGGGAATTCTATACAGGTGATAGTCTTTGTGCTGGTTTCAATACTTATAAGTTCGCTGGATACCGCCCGCAAGCGGGCAGAAAAGGAGAGCAGAGAAAGATTGAGAGAATCAAATGAGAGGTATAGCTCCCTCTGGGAGCATGCTGAAGACCCTATGCTTCGCATTGATCTTAATAAGAAGATAATAGCAGTAAATAAAAGGGTGGAGGATGTTATTGGTGTTGCCGGGGACGAGATATTAGGATCCAGTATCTACTGTGTATTCCCGTATCAGTATAATCAGACGTTTGATGAGATCTTTCTATCTGCACTGGAAGGAAATAAGGCTGATACTGCTGAGATTGAAATATTGACAGGGGATAAAAGGTTGATTAGCATGGAGATCGATATGCGCGGGGTCCTTGGTGGAAGTATTGTTCAGTCCGTTCAGATTCATCTAAGGGATGTATCAAAGAGGAAAGAGATGGAACAGGAACTGATTAATTCTGCAAGGTTTGCAACCGTAGGGGAATTGACCGCTAAATTGGCCCATGAGGTAAATAACCCGATGGGGATAATTCTCGGTTTTTCCCAGGAGATCCTTTCGGAGATTGATGATAAAAATCCACATTATAGATCTGTGAAGATAATTACAGAAGAGGCCAAAAGGTGCAAGAATGTAATGAAACACCTCCTGGCCTTTGCTCGTCCTACATCATTAAAATATTCCAGTGTAGAAATTGAGGAGATTATTAAGGAAAGCCTTGAACTAATCCTGGGCATACTTGATAAGAGGGGGATATTAGTAAAAAAGATAGTTCCGGAAAATCTCCCAAAATTATATGTTGATCCATCCCAGATCAAGGCTGTCCTTCTAAACCTCTATAATAATGCCATTGACTCCATGCCTCAGGGAGGCGAACTTACTGTCTTGGTATCGCCAGACGTCACGACCGTTAAAATATCCGTGTCAGATACAGGAGAGGGTATTAATGAATTAGATCTAAATAGTATATTCATGCCATACTTTACTACAAAAGAAGGGGGTACCGGACTGGGACTTTGCATAAGTAAAAGGATAATAGAAGGTCATAGAGGGAAGCTGGAGGTAGAAAGTAAGCCAGGCCTGGGCACAAGCTTCATTATCACCCTTCCGGTAGAAGGCAAATCTGGTGAAGCAAAATCGGAGAAAAGGGCAGGGAGTGCATGAAAAATAAGATCTTGGTTGTAGATGATGAAGTCAATATGCTTGCCCTCCTGTCTATGATCCTGGAAAAGGATGGTTATCAGGTGGAGACAGCCTTAAATGGCGAGGAGGCATTGAGGTATATTGAGGGTGGGGGCATTGATCTTGTACTGAGCGATCTTGTGATGTTTAAGATGGACGGCCTTAGCCTTTTAAGAAAGTGTAAGGAGGTCTCTCCATCTACTCCCTTTATTATCATCACGGGCTACGGGACAATAAGCTCTGCAGTGGAGGTAGTAAAGAGCGGCGCTTACGATTATATTACAAAGCCTTTTGACAATGAAGAGCTAAGGTCTGCTGTTAAAAAGGCACTGGAATATCATGGACTCACCAGGAAATTAGATCTCCTTGAGGTTCAGGATGAGGGCCTCTTCGGCAATATTAATATAGTAGGCAGACACGAAAAGATGAGAGAGCTCTTCAGGCTTATAAAGGTGATTGCTGAAAGTGATGCAACCATCCTGATCTATGGTGAGTCTGGCGTAGGGAAAGAGGTGGTGGCCAGGGCGATCCATAGCATAAGCCACAGGAAGGAGAACTCATTCTTGCCGATAGACTGTGGAAGCATACCTGAGACCCTGTTAGAATCAGAGCTATTCGGACATATAAAAGGCGCCTTTACTGATGCCTTTACCACAAAAATTGGGCTGTTTGAAGAGGCCCATGGCGGTACCCTTTTTCTGGATGAGATCGCCACTACCAGTCCACTATTTCAGAGCAAGCTTCTCAGGGTCTTGCAGGAGGGGGAGATAAGGCCCGTAGGGGGAAACAAGATTACAAAGGTGGATGTTAGGATCATAGCAGCCTCCAACAGAGACCTCCGTGCGGCTGTCAGGGAAAAGGCCTTCAGAGAAGATCTCTATTATCGTCTGAGTGTAATACCCTTATATATTCCGCCGCTCAGGGAGAGGAGAGAGGATATTCCTCTTCTTGTAGATTATTTTATAAAAAAATACCAGGAAAAAGAGGCAAAGGAGAAGGAGATACGCAAGTACCTTTCGCCCAGGACATTAAGGCTCTTAATGGATTATCCATGGCCAGGAAATGTAAGGGAGTTGGAGAATGTAATAGAGAAAGGGGTCGTCCTTAGTCATGGGCCTGAGCTCAAGATCGATTCTGTGTTTCTGGAAGGGGGGAAGCCCATAGATGAGAAGACAAGCCTCAAGCAGAAGATCAGAGAGGTTGTTGTAACCGCAGAAAAGGAACAGATAATAGATGCCCTTCTGAGGGCAAAAATGAATCATAAGCTTGCAGCAAAGATCCTTGGCATCAGCAGGGCATCACTCTACAATAAGATAAAGGAATACGATATCAAGGTTAAGCCGACCCACAAATAGTTATTACTCTGTCCAATCTTATTTACACTCTGGATTACCGTATAAAAACAAAGCGTTATATAGACATTTGAGGTTTTATATGTCTATTATATTAGACACATATAATAGCTCATTCACGATACTTAGATTATTCCTATCGTCTTAGTAGGAATTTCCATCCCCTTGAAAATAAA
>CAYZUL010000095.1:0-8718 GCA_964481895.1 uncultured Nitrospirota bacterium
CAGGAACAGGGAATAGATTAAAGGGGACGTCAGGGAATCCAGAGGAGGGTCTAGACCTTGAGGTAAATGGCACCACTACAGGCGACAGGGGGATCGTTACCTTAACATATGGTGTGGCAGAGCAGCTATATAACGAGATAGCAAGGATAATTGACCCGGTTGCAGGATCTATATCTAAGAGAAAAGACTTAATTAATGCCTCTATTAATGATATAGGCAAGGAGAATGATAAGATAGAGAGAAGGTTAATAGATATTGAAAGGGGTTTAAGGGAAAGGTTTACCCGGCTGGAGAAGACATTAAACAGCCTGCAGGCAACCAATAATTACTTAACACAGCAGTTCCAGACGATCCTGGGAAGCAACTCGAACAGATAAGGGAGATTTATTATGAATCAGAACGGATATGTAAATGAATATGGTAAAATAAGTATTTCTACGGCAAGCAACGAGATGCTTCTTCTTATGCTTTACGACGGGGCAATCCGGTTTATTCATTCAGCCAAGGCCGGTATCCGGGAAGGGGATATGGCGGGGAAGAGGGCGTCTGTTTCCAGCGCCATCGCAGTAATAACCGAGTTATTGGATTCGCTAAATACAGAGATCGGCGGTGAGACAGCTGAAAATCTTCAGAAATTATATCTATATATGAATGAGCAGCTTATAAAGGCAAATTTAAAGAATGATCCGTCTCTGTTAGATGAGGTACTCTCTCTCCTCGTAACGTTAAGAGAGGGGTGGAACGAAGTGATAAATAACCAGAAGGCCGAACAGTCATCGGAAAGGAAAGAGATGGCTGTCGGGGCAAAATAGAAAAACCATGAGCATAAACATCCTCATACATAAGAAGAATGAACATCTCCGGAGTATAGGAGATATCTCAAGAAAGATGCTAGATGAGTGGACCAAAGAAGACCTTGAACTCCTGTCAGTCCTGGGTGAACAGAGAGTTGCGCATATTAATGAGCTCATGGAGATAGACAGGTCGATTCGTCTTCTTGCAGTTGATGGTTATAATCTATCTGATCTTTCTAATCTTCCTGATCCGGAGATCAGGAGAGAGGTAGAAACCATGAAGGCGCAGTTGCAGGATATCATCCACCAGGATCAAGGGTTAATGAAAGATCTTATAGTAGTGATGGACAGCATTGCAGAAAAGATAAAGGAGATAAGTGACGCAAAGAGGCTGACCTCAGGATACCTTTCATCCAATTACCCGGGTACAGGATTTTTAGATTGTAATATCTAACTGGGATCGTGACAATTCCAATATTGACAATATATATTATTGGGTGCTATAAGACATCAAGGCTACACTTAACATGAAATCAACAAACAAAAGCATCAAGAAACAGGACCAGCCTGTTCCGCCATATTTAAAAGATTTTCAGGTCAATAAAATTTACCTTGATTCAGAATCAAGTTTTTCCACATTAAAGAAGATTGCTGACCATCTAAGCGGGGTATTCGATTCCAAAGAGATCTGCCAGGAGATAGTAAATACCCTGGCAAATGATTTTGGGATGGAATATTGTTCCATTATGCTTATAGATAGTGAGAAGGGACTCCTTGTCAGGCAGGCGGGCTTTGCCAAGTGTGCCACAGACAGGGCCTATACGAATCAGACCTTTAATGTAGGTGAAGGGATTGCAGGGATAGTGGCTAAGACCAATAAGCCTATTATGATCCCAGACACAGAAGAGGATGAGCGTTTCTTAAGGCTGCCTGTAAGCGTGAAGGTAAAATCCCTCCTGTCCCTTCCTATATCATCGAATGGTACGGCCATAGGTGTGTTAAATCTGAGCCATCCGAAGAAGGCCTTCTTCAATGAAAGTCATGAGAGGGTATTTACCATCCTGGCCACCATGGCAGGGGGGTTCATCAGGTTTGCTGACCTTAAAAACGAGCTTGAGGACCTCAACAGGGAGCTCGAGAAGAGGGTAATAGAGAGGACAGAGGAGATTAACAGATCGTATGAATATCTGAAAAATCTTCTTGAGAATGCAAACGATATAGTATTTACACTCGACAGAATGGGAAGATTTACCTTCTTTAATCAAAGGATAGAAGAATTTGGTTATAAGAGGGATGAGCTAATAGGTACCCATATATCTTCTATCTTCAGGGAGGCAGAGGGAAAGGCCAGTGTAGCAGGGGGGTCAATGGAGAGGTTCAATTCCTTCCTCTCTATATTTGCTGAAGATGTTGGCGCCGGCGATGATGCCTATAGGGATAATTACGGTGAGAGAAGGAAAGGGTTAGAGAAGATGGCCTCAACCCTGACTGAGATGATCAACTTCCTGTACCACACAAAGTACTCCTATGAACTCATACTGGATGAGAAACAGAGGAGATTCAGGGATCTCCTCTGTTCATTCTCTCCCCTTGTGGATGCCAACGGCATTTTTTCCGGGATACTTGGCATTGCCAGGGATATTACAGAGAGAAAGAAGATGGAAGAGAAGCTGGCCAGAAGCGAGAAGCTGGGCGCATTGGGCTTTCTGATATCCGGCATAGCCCATGAGTTAAATAACAAGCTTGTCCCAATCCTCGGATATTCCGAGTTACTCGAGAGGTCTTGCTTGAAAAAACGGAATATCCATATGGTTAAGACTATTAACCGATCTGCTATTGGGGCCAAATATATAGTAGAATCATTGCTCCGCTTCTCGAGGCAGGAGAAACCCCAGAAGACCCATCTGAATCTTAACAATGTACTAAGAGAGGCATGCTCAATACTAAAGTATAGCCTTGGGCCCTTCATCAGCTTGAAACTGGACCTTGACCCGAACCTCCCTATGACACTTGCTGATGAGCATCAGATGGAGCAGGTCTTTTTGAACATCCTCAATAATGCATGTCAGGCAATGAATGAAAAAGGTGGAGTTTTAATTGTAAGGTCCTGCAAGTCCGGCAAGCATATTATTTTTGAGATCAGCGATACCGGCTCTGGGATACCAGAAGAGAATCTTGCTAAGATCTTTGATCCATTCTTTACTGATAAGGCGACAGGGGCTGGAACGGGCCTGGGACTAAGTATCTGCCACGGAATTATTAATGAACATATGGGTGATATATCTGTCAGGAGCAAGCCTAATGACACGACATTTACCATCAGGCTTCCATTTACGGATAACCGTGATGATAATTGCGTCTCAGAGAAGAAGCCGGACAAGAAGGTTAAACGGGACATAAAGAGAAAAAGGATCCTGATAATAGACGACGATGTGCTGCAATTGGAACTCCTTGAGTCTACCCTGAGTAAAGATTATGATGTATTTAGGGCAGACGGCAGTAGAAAGGCTATTGCAATAGTCAAAAAGGAAGAATTAGATCTGATCCTGTGTGATATAAAGATGCCTGGCATGGATGGTATGGAATTCTATGAATGGCTTGTAAAAAACAGGCCCGGGACAGAAAAGAAATTTCTTATACTAACAGGAAATATCATGGAAGAGAAGATAAAATGCTTTATGAAGATTGCAGGCGACAGGGTTATAACAAAGCCGTACAGGATTGGAGAACTTACCAATAAGATCGAAGAATATATTTCCTGTTCCGCATAGCTCTGGTTAAGTAATAAAGACCTCCCTAAAGAACCTCTTGCAAAAGTCCCTACTCTGTCATTCCTGCAGTGATTCTTAGCGGGAAGCTTGTTCTAACCGCTTGAAAAACCATATCCCCGATAGTTGCATGCGGGGATGACAAGCAGTTTTGCAAGAGCCTCCTAAAGTAAATTCCTTAAATTCCGATATATATAATAGTAATTAAAATGTTAGCCGGAAACTTTCCGTGATCAAGGTCTTTGATTGGCGCCTGGGGGTATAAGCATATGCAGACAGAAAAGATCCTTATTGTGGAAGACAACAAGGATGTCAGGGACTTCTGTGTAGATGTATTAAGGAATGAGTCCTTTTTCCTTAGGACGGCGGATAGGTGCGCGGATGCCATAAGGATAGCAGAGTCAGAGACGTTCGACCTGATCCTTACAGATATTAAACTTCCTGACATGAACGGGCTTGAATTCCTGCAGACCATAAAGAAGATAAGGCAGGATGCCTCCGCCATTATTATCACCGGGTATGGATCAGCCGAAAATGCGATAAATTCGTTAAAACTAGGCGTCCAGGGGTTTCTTGTTAAGCCTTTCTCATCTGGTGAGCTATTGGAATCTGTTAATGAAATCCTCGAAAAGGCCCGCCTTACCAAAGAAAACATGAGATCAAAAATGCTATTTCCTTTTTATGAGGTAACAAGAAGTTTTATCTCGGATTTTGACCTGAAAAGGCTCCTGAAGACGGTTGTAGCAGTTGCAAAAAGAGAGACCAGGGCGGATACAGTATCAATAATGATGCTGAATGAGGATACAGAGGAACTTACCATTGAGGCTGCGATCGGTCTTTCGCCAAGGGTGATAGAAAGCGCAAAGAGAAGGGTCGGCGAAAGACTTTCAGGCTGGGTAGCCAGGGAGGGTAAACCCCTTATTATGATAGATGAGAAACTTGTTGAGCCATGGGTGAGTAAGGCCTTTATAAAGAAGGACAGGGTCTCATCCTCCATCTGTATGCCCTTAATAAATAAGAATAAGGTGATAGGTGTACTGAACCTGAGTAAGAAAAGGGGCAAGAATCCATTTACAAGGGCGGATGTTGAATTGACAGGGGTACTCTGCGGGCAAGCAGCTATTGCCATAGCAAATCTTAAACTGTATACAGAGGTTGTAAAAAAGCAGGAGGAGCTTGAGAAGACGCGCTTTGATGCAATCAAGGCCCTTGCCCAGGCCATTGAGGCAAAAGACAGCTATACAAATGGACACTCAGAGAGGATGTTCCAATATTCCCTTGCAGTAGCGGATGCCCTGAATCTCTCGGAGGAAGAGAGGCTTTTACTGAAGTATGCCACTGCCCTTCACGATATTGGCAAGATAGGGGTCAGTGAGGTAATACTGGGAAAACCGAACAGATTGACACCTGAGGAGTTTGAGGAGATTAAGAGCCACCCGGCAAAGGGGGCAACTATTATTAAGGAAATAGAATTTCTCTCCTCTGTTGCCCCAATAATCTATCATCACCACGAACGGTATGATGGCAAAGGTTATCCGGGCGGACTTGCAGGGGGGCAGATCCCTATCGGTTCAAGGATAGTGGCAGTCCTTGATACATACGATGCCATGACATCCGACCGGCCTTACAGGAAGGCCCTGCCCAGAGAGGCTGCGCTGACGGAGTTGCGGAACTGTTCCGGGACACAGTTTGACCCGGAGGTTGTGGATGCCTTTTTAAAGGTGGCGGCTATCGAGGATTCTAATATAGGCGGGACAAGGAACAGCATCTTTAGTAAACATGTTTCTGCCGGGCAGTAAGATGAATACAGATTTCCTGAAGATAGGCCAGAAGGTAGTTATATTATTTCATGAAGATAATACGCTTAAAAGTTATTCCGGAGAGATAAAGGAGGCAGATAGGTATGTGATAGGTGTCAACTTTGAAGCCGACAAGAGAAAACCAAGGTGTATTACGCCCGGCATGGAGGTTAATATAAGGGTAAAGGATGCCGGAGAGGATATATATGCAACGGCCAGGATAATCGAGGATCACTGGCCGGATCTGATCCGTATGGATCTGGGTGACGTAGGCGGGGATGACAGAAGAAGTTATGTCCGCGTCGATTGCATGCTGCCAATGGAGTACAGGCGGATTGACAAAGATAATAGCCCCTGGGATATGGAGGGTATCCTTGAGAGCTGGTCTACGTATTCATTTCTTGCAGAGGCTAATGGATCAGATCTTGAATTGGAAGCCAGCGGAGATCTTGACCCTAAGATCCTTCAGCGATTGGTTTTTATTGAAAAGAAGCTTGATTTCGTAATCAACTATATTACCCAGACAAAGGAACGGGGGTTTAAGCTCCCCAGGATGAGGAAGATAAATATCAGCGGATCAGGGCTCAGGTTTTATGCGGAAGAGGAGTTCAGACAGGGTGATCAGCTTGAGATTATTATCATCCTTCCTATTTTCCCCCCGGTAAGTCTGTTATTAAAAGGAGAGGTTATCAGGACAGCATTAAGGGCAAGGGATGGCGAGAAGATCTTTGAGATAGCCCTGAGATTTCTGGATATAGATGAGAAGGACAGGGATAAAATTATCATCTATACCATCAAGAAACAGATGTCGATTTTAAGATCAAAAAACAAGACGTGACAGACTCCCCCTTGTTTTTCTCCTCACTTTTATTGTAAAATCTTATAAAATGGAATTACCTGCTGAAAGCCCTAAGTCCAAAAGGGAGTTTTTTAGTCCTACCCTTGGGAGCCTTACCTTTGAAGAGGTATTCAGGAGATTAATCGGGTATATAGAGGAGGAACCGCACCAGCGTTACCACCTCATAATCGGGACCGATTCCCTCCTGTCAACTGATACGCTCTTTGTAAGCGCCATAATAGTCCACAGGGTGGGCCATGGCGGCCGATACTTCTACAAAAAGTTTAGGTATAGGAAATTAGAAAGCCTCCGGCAAAGGATGTTCTACGAGACGTCCTTAAGCCTTGATCTTGCAAGTCTCTTGCGGGATAAGCTCACTAAAAATGGTTTTTCAAGACTGCCGGTTGAGATCCACCTGGATGTTGGAAACAATGGAAGCACAAAGGAGATCATCAGAGAGGTGGTAGGGATGGTAACAGGATCAGGTTATGCAGCAGTTATAAAACCGGATGCCTATGGGGCGACCAAGGTGGCGGACAGGCATTCCAAGCCGCATCACCGCCGTTTGAAGGCAGCAGATTCTTAATAGAATTGACATTGGCAGGCTGAAGGCTTCCTCGCTTCAGCCTGCCCCCCTAACACTCCCTTAATAATGCAGGAGGCAGAATACATGGTGGAAATTATTGGTATAGGTCATGTAGTCCTTAAGGTCCGGGATCTGAAACGGTCTAAGGCCTTTTATATGGATGATCTCGGTTTTAAGTATAGCGGGTCAAGGGAGGGGATGGTCTTCCTCCGGTGTTCAGCTTCCCATCATGACATTGCCCTGCTAGAGGTAGGCACAGCAGCGCTTACCCCTTCAGATCACCATCTGGGGTTGTTTCATGTGGCCTTCAAGGTGCCATCATATCCTCACCTGAAAGAGGCATATAAGACCTTAAAGGAAAAAGGTGTAACTATCATTGGGGCCGTTGATCATGTTGTGAGCAAGAGTTTTTATATTGCTGATCCGGATGGAAGCGTTGTAGAGTTGTATTCTGATTCGACAGAAGGGGACTGGAGGTTCCTGACTAACCCTTTCATAAAGGACTATCCTTTATCTCTTGAGGAATAGGGGCCGGCCTCTATTCCGGCTTCATCGAGTGCTTGAATAACCTTCTTTAATAATTCCTGTTGTGATACCAAGTTGCATTCAACAGGATACCAAGGCGGCGAGGAGAAGGCGACGCAGGCGTACGGTTTGTACGTTGAGGAGCCGACGACGAAGCCAACACAGGTAGCCGAATGAAGGCGAATTGGTATGACATTTGTCGAGACGCTCCAATAGTATTTTTTTGAATTCTTCATCTGAAATATTCGGAAACCTTTTATGTAATCCATAAATAAAAAGTTGATTGGCAAATTCAGATAATTCAAATGCCTTAATCAACCGTTCCTCAGGTGACATTTTGCGAAGCACTTGAATGTATATCTTATGATTGGGACGCCCTTTAATATCCAAAATTCCCTCACATGTCCGGCAATGATTGATTTTTAAACAGTCATTAATTCTTGCTCATTTTGAATAATAATTTTCGGATTTGAATTTTTAGTTGGAATAGGCAGCCCTTTCTCTTTTAACAGACTAACATGTTCTATCATCCCCCACTTTGCCTTATAAAGGCAATCCTCAATAGAATGCCCTATACCTGTAAAGCCTTCTAGGTCTGGAGAATAGAACCCAAAATAGTCTGGTTCTTCCGTGGCTTCAATTGTCAATGAATATTCTAGTTCAATCATTTTGTTCCTCCTGAACTCTTATTTCTTTAAACCTGCTGCCTTTAGTATAGCATGACAAGTACCTGTTGGTACCTCTTTTGACCCATGATAATCTACTCTAACCAGCTTATCCCATTCAGTTTTTCCATAGTATCTTATAGACCCTTTTTCTTTTATGATTCTAAATCCGCTCTCCTCTAATAATCTTACCAGTTCACTAAATTTCACCTAGGTCTCCATGATATAAATTATACCATTTGCTATGAATGAAAGAAGACCTTATACGTTTCATTTCTCTTTTTCCCATGGCACGAACTTGTCGAGTTTCCCTTCTTTGATTGCCTTTTCCGCTTACTCTGTTTGTGCCATAAGTCCACGGCTGAATAGTATTTCAAGGGTTGCTTCCATTTCTTCTTTTTCTTTAAGATAGTTCATAAAATTAATAGCAACATTTACTTTTTATCTGATAGTTAATCTATTGCCTTTTTAGCCTCCATCTTTTATACAGCGCTTCGCTTTTTATTACCCCCCCTCTTGGTTTTTTATTTTAACATATCACAGATGTATGATAGTAATTAATTTTAGGGCTAACCGGTCGGTCGAGAACTGAATTGAAAAAGATAAACTTCAGCCTTAAAAAATGTGGGAAGCGTCCAAGCCTTCCAGTAAACTCGGTAGTTCTTGTCAAGCCATTAGCACTCAGTGTAACAACGATAAAATAAGAAAGGTGGTCTCCTTTAGATAACATCATTTTCGTGTTA
>CAYZUL010000096.1:0-8446 GCA_964481895.1 uncultured Nitrospirota bacterium
TCGGAGGAGCCACTGCACCGCACGGGCCCCCACAGATGATCGTCGCCTCCCCCTCCCTACGCTCGCATCCGCTCGCTGGTATAGACAGGCCATCCAGGGAGATGGATATGCCTAACCGGACCAGGTTCCCTTCAAGCTCATGATAGAGACGTCCTTCTGCCAGATCCTGAGCGAATTCAATACATGGTTCTTTATAACACTCGGACAAGATCCTATAGGTCTCAGCCCTTACAGAGTTATGAATTGCGGTGGTATTCAATTTCTCTCCTTTTTAAAGGGGAGAGACCATCCCCTCCACCTGCAGAGCAGGATGGAGCCTCCCCCTGTCCCTCATTATTGATTCTGTTTCATGACCTGTTCCCTGTAATCTTTCATCAGCTCGGACTTCTTCTTATGGGTCTCGCTGAAGTTGTATTTGAGGGATGGCGCCATCTTCTTCTCGGCATCACCTATATACTTTGGCCAGACCAGATCCTTTTTATAATCAGAATTCCCATAAAAGATCTGTCCCTCGACACCAGGTTCATTTTCGTGGCAGCGCAGACACTCCTTGGGATTGAAGGCCACCCCACCAGGCATGTCCGAGGCGGAGACCCTCCGGTCTAAGAGAAGACTATTGATGTCTTTTGAAAAATCTTTATCTGTCCTGGGCGATCCAATTGGAGGTGTAGTGGTCTCCATTTTCATTGCTGTTGTTTTTGCAGGCGACTTATCCATCTCCGCGTTGCCTGCTATTACAAAGATAAAACAGGCTGCAATGCCTATTACACTAATTAACTTGAATCTTCTTCTATCCATGACCTCCCCCTTTACTATAACCTATCCCAGGACTGTCTTCTGGGCATAGGTTTTAAGAAGATATTGCTCGGGCCTATCGAAAATTGATCAAGATCGAATCTCTCACGTCCTTCTGTCTTGACCTTTTCCATTAATTCATCCCTTAAGCCAAACTCGATCGCGTTGGTTGGGCAGGCCATTACACAGGCAGGCCTGTTACCGCCCGGTGCATCGGAGGCCCGATCTAATTTATGCGCACAGTAGGTGCACTTATCCACTACATTGTAACCGTGCTTGTTTTTATCCGGTGTCAGCCTTAAGGCCCCGTAAGGACAGGCATAGACACACATCTCATCCCCAAGGCATTTATCCGGCTTAATCAGGACCACCCCATCATCCCGCTTCTCAATCGCCTTACCTTTAACCGGACAGGAGGCAATGCACGCGGGTTTTTCGCAATGCTGGCAGTTCATAAAGACCGGGTACATGGCCGGGTCCTTAGCCTGATCCGGACCCAGCATGATCATGTCGTTTCTCTGCCACTGGGAACCTACATGGTTCTCAAGCTTGCAGGCAACCACGCATGCGCGGCAGAAGATGCATTTGCTGGGATCCACTAAGAAGGCATATTTCTGTGACATGGTTTACTCCTTTCACGCTGTTGTTTTAGTGACCCGGCATAACTGACACTTATACTCATTCTGACCCGAGAGTGTGTCATAGTAATGCGCCGTCAACACGTTTACGGTTTCATAGGTCTTTCCACCCAGATCTTCATGGACCCTCTGCTTCGGGCCAAAGGTATGGGGAACAAAGACTGTATCTTCCCGGATCCCGTCCCAGACCAGGGCAGGTCCTGTAATTCCTCCCCGCGGAGTCTCAACCTTGACAGAGTCTCCGGTCTTAACCCCTAACGTTGCAGCGAGTTTTGGGTGGATCTGGACATACCGATCAGAGCTTATCTGTGCCAGACTCCAAGACCAATGCGAAATGGAGTGGAAGACCCCTGCGCTCGGTCTGCCTGTGGTCAATTGAAGCGGATATTTCTTGCGAAGCTCCTCGTTGTCCGGCCTCGCCCCTATCTTTACCTTATGGACGAGATTACCGCCGCCTGAATTGCCTAAATTCGGCGACTTTACAAACTCATCAAGATACTCCAGAGTTGGAAGACCATCTATGCTCTCCGGGCTGGTATAAAATTCAGGAATGGCCGAATGTCCTATTGCAGCAAGCTTTTGATCCAGCTCCTTGGTATAGATCTCCACCTTATTGATGTCATTGGGGAACCGTCTCCCTTCGGGGAATTTCTCATTTGCCCAGAGCAGTGTCCATGACGGGTCGTCCAGAAACATCACGCTGGTACCAGGGTGCTGGCCGTCAGAGGCAAGTTGATCAGGTTTTAATGCCTTGGCTGCCGGGTGATCCATTGGGGGGCATGGCCCTCTTAAGACCTGCTGGCTGATCAGTTTGATCATCCGATCCGCTGTGATACCGCCAGACCATGACCCGCCATTCTTTGAACAAACCTCGTTCCAGAAGTACCTCTTATCCTTATACCACCTTGGATCCATATTGTCGATCCAGTATTCCGGAGGGTTCTTCTTGTCATGCTTGGCCATGGCATGGGCCAGCTCGATCCATATCTGGAGCTCTGACTTCGCCTCTCCCATCGGCTCAATGACCTTGTTCCGCCACATCAATCCCCGGTCAAGTCTCCTATGAACATGGTCATTCTCATAGAAGATCTGGGTCGGGAGTATATAATCCGCATATTCCGTATCCTCCTGGGGAAATAGATTAAAGCTCACATAGGTAACGTCCGGGCTCATCAGGGCCTTTTTTACCATGGCGGTATTGGAATTCTGTGTCGTCATATTCCCCACATAGAAGATCATCCTGAGTTTATAGGGTTTTCCTTCATTAATAGCCCTGGCGAAATAATCAGGCTGCGGCGGTAGACCAGCTTCAGTAATCTTAGGGGCACCCTTGATACCCGGAAAAGATACGCCGATACCGGAATTATGCATGGCCACATGGCCGCCGCCAGGAACGCCTATATTTCCGGTAATAGCCGCCAGGAATACCAGGACCCTCTCGCAGTCCACAGCATTGACATGGTGGTTGATGCCGGCATTGGTAATGATTGCCGCAGGCTTTGTTGTGGCATACAGTCTTGCCACCTTCTTAATGGTTTCGACATCAATCCCTGTGATTGTGGCGGCCCATTCCGGAGTGTAGCCTTTGCCATTAACAAGATCTTTTAATTCATTAAAACCGGCCACCCACTTTTCTACATATTCTTTATTGTGCAGATTATTGTTGATGATATAATGGATCATCCCATATGCAAGGGCCATGTCTGTACCCGGCTTGATCCCCATCCAGAGATCAGCCGCAAGGGCGGTTTCGTTCATCCTCGGGTCAATTACAACCCAGGTAGATTTGACAATCTCCTTCCTCTTCCGCAGCCAGGAATGTGTTACGGGGTGGGATGCAGCATCGTTGACTCCAAACCAGAGGATCATCTTGCTATCCCCCAGGTCATAGGACTGGGTAATAGGGTCCCAGCCAAACCCGTTTGTCTGAGATCCTTTTCCAAGCACCATCCCATTTGCAATCCCTCCTGCATCGTTACAGATATAACCCTCATGGGTAGTGTTTGGGCTTCCATACATATGCATGAACCTGAACTGTGGTGCCCCGTTGTCCCTGGATACCCTGTCGCTTGTCTTGGCAGCTACAGCCTTGGCCCCTTCAGGGGTATTGTCACGGATGTCTATCAGTTTTTTTGCGATCTCCTCGTATGCCTGATCCCAGGAGATAGGTTGGAACTTGTAACCAGGCTTTGGTCCCACCCTCTTCATGGGACGGGTAATCCTGTACTTGCTATAAAGAAGCTGTACTATCCCGACTCTTCCCTTAGCGCAGAGACCTCCATCATTCCCCTTTCCAGGCTTATCCGGATCGGCCTGCATCGGGTTGTCAGGATCTCCGTATACATTACTTATCCTTCCATCCTTTACATGCACCATGTGCCAGCATGCTGAAGGACAGAATGAACACCCGTTTTTCACAACCCTATCAGGAAGGGTTCCATCCTCTACCCGATAGATAAGCTTTTCAGTGAATGGGTATTGCTCAAAATCCGATTTCTTCTTCCAGGAATGCATGGCCAGCGCTGCCTTTGGCACCAATGGAATACCTGTCGTAGCCACGGCACCAGCTGCTGCTGCCAATTTCAGGAAAGTCCGTCGATGTAATCCACGATCTTCCATAATATCCTCCACCTTACTGATCTAAGTTATGATCCCTAAATACTTGTTGCCTTTTCAGGCAGACCACTGTCCTTAAATAACCTGGCCACCCGCTTGCTGTATCCCTCCTGACCTATTGCCGGTTCGTCATGCATACGAGATTCCATAAGAGATTCGGCAGCCAATGCCTTTTCTGCTAATAGACCGCCTGCTACTACTGCAACTGCGCCTTTTGCAGTTATCTTTAAAAAATCTTTCCGGCTTAAATTCTCCCTGTCCATCATAATTCCCTCCTTTATCCCATGTAGTGATCGCCCTGGGCGAATACGAGATTCGCCCCTACAACTGCCATGTGCTATTTGCCCTCCAACACCTCCTTTTCCTTTTTGATTCTATTTATATAAACGGGGCACTTCTTGTAGTGCCCTCCCGTACAAAACCACATTATTTCCCTCTCTGTTGGAACCTTGATCCCCTCGAGAACGGCTCCACAACTCTTAACCGGAACATCTTCGTAATAAGGACACCTTTTTGGTTCCATGGTACCCCAAGTTTAATTTGAGCCTATCCCGGATGGATAACAGTTGGTCAATATATAGCGCAATCTCTGTGCCAGGATTATTTGTAAGGAAAAAAGGGAGGTCGTTAATATCTAACTGCTTAATTTTAAAGGGATCTTGTTAAGATTGAAAAGGCTGGATTCTTGAAGCACTCTGAAATATTGGACATTTATGTCCAAAATAAATAGGGAAATCGGGCATTTATTCCCTATCTTTTGATTTGAAATCCTCTTTATATAAGCCGTACTCCTCCATCTTCCTCCGGAGGGTCTTCATGTCAAGGTGGGAGATATTAGATGATAGAGTGATGCTCCCCTTGCACCTCTTGAGGAGGTCTGCTAGGTATTCCTTCTCATATTCCTTGATGAGCCTCCTTTTTGCCTCTTTGAACGGGAGGTTTTCAAGATCCGGGGTATAGAAGGGCCTCGCCTCTACAAGTTTTCCTTCAGTCCTTTTCGGTTTATCCAGTAGGTCTATATGGGTAATAGAACTGCCCTTTGCCATGATTATAGCCCTCTCTATTACATTTTCCAGCTGCCGGACATTTCCCGGCCACTCACAGGTCATCATCTCGTTTAATACCTCCTGGGAAATCAAGGTGGTATCCCTTTTAAACATATGTGTATATTTGGCAAGAAAGTACTTGGCCAGGAGTGGGATATCTTCTCTCCTCTCCCTTAAGGGTGGCAACCAGATAGGGACTACATTTATCCGGTAGTAGAGGTCTTCCCTGAACCCCCCTTTTGCCAACTCCTCTTCCAGATTCCTATTTGTTGCCGCAATGATCCTTACGTCTACCTTTATCTCCCTGTTCCCTCCCACCCGCTCAATTACCCTCTCCTGAAGCACCCTAAGGAGCTTGACCTGGGTATTCGGAGAGAACTCGCCCACCTCGTCCAAAAAGATCGTCCCTCCATCGGCCTGCTCAAATTTACCAAGCTTTTGCTTCATGGCGCCCGTAAAGGCCCCCTTCTCGTATCCAAAGAGTTCAGACTCAAGAAGGGTCTCAGTTAGGGCACCGCAATTTATACCTAAAAAAACCCTATCCTTCCGGCTGCTGTTGAAATGTATCGATTTTGCCACCAGCTCCTTTCCTGTCCCCGTCTCTCCGCGGATCAGGACCGTGGCATCTGTCTCGGCTACATCAGATATCAGGTCGTATACCTCCTGCATCCGGGGGCTCTTTCCAATAAAGTTTCCAAAACTATATCTCCCCTCTACCTCCTTTCTTAATGCCTTAATCTCATGCAGGAGGCTCTGCTTTTCAAGGACATTCTTTATGGTAAGGAGGAGCTCTTCGGGGGGGAAGGGTTTTGTGATATAGTCATTTGCCCCCCTCTTCATCGCATCTACAGCCGTTTCTACGCTTCCAAAGGCAGTCATTATGATAAAGGCCGTATCCGGATACTTACCCTTTACCTCTCCCAGGAGTTCAAGGCCATCCATCTGTGGCATCTTCATATCGCTTATGACAAGGTTAAATCTCCTCTCCTGAAGGAGCCTTAGGACATCATCTCTTCGGCTACCCACCTCTGCCTCATATCCTTCCCTCTCAAGCCGCACCCTTATCTGATGCGCAAATGCCTCCTGGTCATCAACTATCAGGATACGAAATCCCATCCTATCTCCTGTAAATATTCTTTATAAAGCCTCTTACAAAACTGTTTGTCATCCCCGAATGCAACTATCGGGGATATGGTTTTTCAAGCAGTCAGAACCAGATTCCCGCTCAGAATCTCTGCGGGAATGACAGAATCGGTATTTTGCGAGAGGCTCTATAGACATACTCATCTTATTTCTACATCATCAAGATGTTCCGGTATGAATGGCAAGAGGATCCTAAATATGCTCCCCTCACCTTCCCTGCTCTCTACCTCTATTTTCCCGCTGTGGGCCTCCACAATCCTATGGACTAATACCAGGCCAAGGCCTATCCCTTCCGCCCTTGTTGTGAAGAAGGGGTTGAATATCTTACCAATATCCTTCTTTGAAATACCGCAACCTGTATCCGATAATGAGATCTTTATCAGTCCAGGCTTAAATCCATTCGTCTTCCCCTTCAGATCTATATGCATATCAACAGGGCATGGTTTATATTCAGTTTTGATTGTCAGTGCACCGCCATCAGGCATGGCCTGGATGGCATTTCTAATAATATTGCTGAAGACCTGATCCATCTTTACACCGTCCACATTGGCCTTCGGAAGTTCCGGATCTAATTTTAGGGTGATCTTAACCCTGTTCCTCTCCGCCTCTTCCGTCAGATTAAAGAGCGTTGAATCAAGTATCTTGTTTATATCTGTCTTGTCCCTCTGCAACTCCATCCTGCCTGTATAATTTAACAACTCCGTTACGAAGCGGTTAAGATCTACCACCCCCTTCAGGATATTATCCAATGCCCTGGCTCGCTCTCCCTCATCAGGGGCCGTCTCTTTCAGGGTGTATGCCCCCATCATGATCCTGGCCAGCGGGTTCCTTACCTCATGGGCTATCCCTCCAGAAAACTCCCCTAGGTCTGATAATCGCCTTGATTGTTCCACCTGTTTCTCCAAAAGCTTTCTTTTTGTTATATCCCGCAAATGAATTTGTACGGATACAACCCTATCACCCTCGAATATCCCTGAGAGATCAAGTTCCATAGGGATGAGCCTAGCATCCTTGCTTACTACTTCAATCTCACTGGTCGGAACCTTCTTATTCTTATTTATTGTCTCTCTGAATGTATTAATAAAAAGATCCCAAAATCTTTCTGGGAGTATTGTGGTAAGTTCTTTACCAAGCAACTCATCCTCATGATACCCTATTATCCATTCTTCCCGCTTGTTTACAGCTAAGACCTTCCCCGACCTGTCTAACCTCATCATTGAGTCTTCAGCAAAATCAAAAAGTGATCGATATTTTCTCTCTGATTCAGCTATCTCCCTTGTCCTTTTATCCAGGTCAATGGCCATCTGATTGAACGCTGATGTCAATTGCCCTATCTCACCGTCTGGCGCTATTTCTATCCTTCTGTCCAGCCTGCCGCTGCTTATCCCCCTGACAAAGTCAGTAAGTTTCCTGAGAGGCCTTGTAACCCTGCCCGTAAGGATAACACCCAGGGCTACCCCCATAAGACCAAGGATGCCTGTAATAAGGATGATATTGAGGGTTATCCTTTCCAGGGCGGCATCCACATATCTCCTTGTCACCCCGACCCTTACCACGCCTATCCTTTCATTATCAAGGAAAATTGGAAGGGCTACATCATAGATCTGATCCTCCTCCCCTTCCTGATGGATAGTCTGAATCAGTAGCCCCTGAGAGGCAATTGCCATTTCATTTAAGGGATTCTTCTCCAAGGGGCTCCAAACCTTAAACTTCTTTGGGTCTGAATGAGCCAGTACTTCGCCTTTCTTATTTAATACCATGGCATAAGCTACAATATTCTCTGAGGAGGGATCCTCCCCTTTTATTATCTCCTTTATAAGCCCATACAAATCCCAGACGTCCTCATGGAGCACAGGCTTGATACTAAGGCGGGAGAGATTCCTGGCAATCTCTGCACCCCTCTTTTTGAGCTCACTCTCCAGCAACTTCTTCTCTTCCCTGATTATAAAGATGCTGATGGATGAGGCCACCAGAATGATGATCGATACAATAACAAGGGATACCTTACCAGTTAAGGCCATCCTCCTATATATATTCCCCGGCAACATCTTTTTCCTTTAATTCATAGGGGCTTGCGTCGCCCCCTCCACCGGCAAAGCCGGATGGAGCCTCCCCCTCAACGCTCGCCTCGCTCGCTTGATAGATACCCACGGGCTTGCCCGTGGGTATCTATCTTTCCTTAGGGCTTTTTGTCGCACCTACCTTTGG
>CAYZUL010000097.1:0-8226 GCA_964481895.1 uncultured Nitrospirota bacterium
CTCCAAAGGCTTTGCCTTTGGAGGGGGCGACGCTAGCCCCTTTAAAAAGATAACCCATTGAGATTATAGGTCTGGCCGGCATGTCTAAACAGGTGAGGAATCTTCTTAAGAAATGGTTCATAACAGGACTCCTGGTTATTACCCCTATATGGGCCACATACCTTATATTAAGGACCCTTTTTCGCACATTAGAGGGTTTTGTCGGTGATCTCCTCCAGAAGTATTTTCAATTATATTATATCCCTGGTCTCGGCATAATCTCACTTTTTATCATCATCCTTCTTGCCGGTATCTTTGCCACAAATCTGATAGGAAGGCAGTTTATCAAGACATGGGAAGAACTACTAAGGAGGGTTCCTATTGTAAACAGTATCTATACCTCCATAAAGGCCGTGGTTGATGCGCTTTCTATGCACAGCAAGGGTGATTTTAAGAAGGTGGTGCTTATTGAATTTCCAAGAAAGGGGCAATATTCAATAGCATTCATTACCGGCGTAACAAAGGGAGAGATCCAGAAGCTGACCAATGAACGGGTTATAAATGTCTATGTCCCTACAACCCCTAACCCTACATCAGGATTTTTCCTCTTTGTGCCTGAAAGCGACATCATTCCCCTCTCCATGTCTGTGGAAGATGGGATGAAGATGATAATATCAGGCGGTTTCTATACACCAAATTCACGTGAAACTGCCAATATAACGGAGACAGGAGATCAAAAAGAGATAAAGGAGAAGGTGAGTTGAAGGGGATCGCTGCCGTCATCCTCGCTGCGGGAAGAGGTAAGAGGATGCGGTCGAAAAAGGCTAAGGTATTACATCATGTCGCAGGGAGGCCGATACTATCCTATCCCCTTGAGGTTACGGAAGCGCTATCCGGGACAATTGTTGTTGTAGTTGGACATCAGGCCGAGAGCGTAAAAGGGTCACTAAAAGATAAGGCCAAGATCAAGATAGTCATGCAGGAGCAACTCCTGGGTACAGGTGATGCTGTTAAACAGACAAAGGATGCCTTGGCCGATTTTGACGGAGACATACTGATCTTAAATGGCGATCTTCCACTTATAAGAATTATGACTATCAGGAATGTTATAAGGGCTCATAGACAAACTGGCTCTCCTGTTACCCTTGTAACGGCCATCATGGAAAACCCGGCCGGATACGGAAGGATATCAAGAGACAGGAACAATAGGCTCATCAAGATAATCGAGGAGACAGATGCGTCAGAACAGGAAAAGGGCATAAGGGAGATAAATGCAGGGATATATCTCATCAGGAAGGATATCCTCTTCTGGGCATTAGGCAGGATTGGTTCAGACAACAGACAGGGGGAGCATTATCTGACCGATATAATAGGTGTGATCTCCAGAAAGGGGGAGGAGATCAATACTGTATCGGTCTCTGACCCTGAAGAGGTGATAGGGATCAATAGAAGGGCTGATCTGGCAAGGTCAGAATCGATCATGAGGAGGAGGATAGCAGATCTGCATATGCAAAATGGCGTTACGCTAATTGATCCGGCAAATACAAGCATAGACCATGAGGTAAAGATTGGGATCGACTCAATCATATATCCCTACTCCCGAATTGAAGGGAGGTCTTCGATCGGGGAGGATTGTATTATAGGCCCTCATGTTAGGATAAGGGATACTGTGATTGGCAATGGTGTCGAGATAAAGGACGCATCGGTTATAACAGGCTCAAGGATCGAATCAGGGGCTGTCATCGGCCCATTCGCGCATATAAGGCCCGGCGTATTAATTAGAAAGGGTGCAAAGATAGGAAACTTTGTCGAGGTGAAAAATAGCAGGATTGGAACGGGGTCAAAGGCCAACCACCTCTCGTATCTTGGTGATGCGAAGATAGGAAATAACGTAAATATAGGGGCAGGGACCATCACTTGCAACTATAACGGCAAAAAAAAGTATGAGACAACCATTGGAGACGGGGTCTTTGTCGGTTCTGATACACAATTTATAGCCCCCGTGAAGATCGGGAAGGGTTCATTTATAGGGGCAGGGTCTACTATAACAGAGGATGTCCCGCCAGGCTCTCTTGCATTAAGCCGTGCAAAGCAGGTAAATAAGAAAGGATGGGTTAAGAAAAAAAGATGTGCGGAATAATCGGTTATATCGGAAAGCGGAAGGCACTTCCAGTATTAATTAATGGTCTTAAGAAGCTCGAATATAGGGGATACGACTCTGCCGGGGTAGCCTTTACAAGGGATGGGTCATTAAGGATAAAAAGGTCTTTAGGAAAACTTGTAAACCTTGAGTCCGCTGTGTCTGATGAAGACAGCGGGAATATAGGTATCGGTCACACAAGGTGGGCCACACATGGAAAACCTTCAGAAGAGAATGCCCATCCACACCGGGCAGGGAAGATTGTCCTTGTCCATAACGGAATCATAGAAAATTATCTTGATCTGAAAAGCAGACTTATTGCCAAAGGGCATGAGTTTAAATCTGAGACCGATACAGAGGTCATAGCACATCTAATTGATGAATACATAAAGGCAGGTAACCGGTTTGAGCCTGCCGTACAGAAGGCGCTATCGCAGGTAAGGGGCGCTTATGCCCTATGCATTATGCATGAGGATGAACCTGATAAGCTGATAGCCGCAAAAAATGGGTGTCCCATTGCCCTTGGCCTGGGGAATGGGGAATCATTTGCTGCCTCTGATATTCCCGCCATACTCGAATATACAAGGAAGGTAATCTTTATGGACGATATGGAGATGGCCATAATTACCAGCCAGGGAATAAAAATTAAAGACCTTACAGGAACCCCAAAGAAAAAGGAGCCCGTCGATATTTCGTGGAACCCTGTAATGGCAGAGAAGGGCGGCTATAAGCATTTCATGCAAAAGGAGATCAATGAACAGCCTATGGCCATAATGAATACCATGATGGGGAGGATCTCCCTTGATTCAGGCTTGGTATCCCTGGACGATATAGAGCTGTCAGACTCCTGGATAAAGGGATTGAACAACATATATATCGTTGCCTGCGGCACATCGTGGCATGCCGCCCTCATAAGCAAATATATGATCGAGGATATTGCCAGGATACAGGTAGAGGTCGATCTTGGGTCTGAATTCAGATACAGAGATCCCCTTATCGGCAAAGATGACCTCCTGATAGCCATATCTCAGTCTGGCGAGACCGCAGATACCCTTGCCGCCATTAGGGAGGCAAGGTCAAAAGGCGCAAAGATCATCTCTATCTGCAATGTAGTAGGAAGCAGTACTGCAAGGGAGTCGGATGGTGTCCTGTATACACATGCAGGTCCTGAGATTGGGGTAGCGTCAACAAAGGCATTTACGTCACAATTGGCAGCCCTCTTCCTCCTCACCCTCTATATCGGGCAGGCCAAGGGGACATTATCAGAGACAAGGAGCATGGATCTTGTGTCGGATTTCGTCAAGATACCGGCCCTCATAGAAGAGATCTTAAAGATGGACAGCGAAATACTGAAGGTGGCAAGGAAATATTTCAGACACAGGGATTTCATATACCTTGGAAGGGGGATAAACTACCCTGTGGCCCTTGAGGGTGCCCTAAAACTCAAAGAAATCTCGTATATCCATGCAGAGGGCTATCCAGCCGGCGAGATGAAGCATGGGCCCATAGCCCTGATTGATGAAAATATGCCTGTTGTTGTCCTGGCCCCCATGGATAAGGTTTACGAAAAGGTAATGAATAATGTGATGGAGGTAAAGGCAAGGGAGGGGATGATAATTGCCATTGTAAATAGAGGCGATCACGGGATTTCATCCAAGGCGGATGATCTGATTTTTATCCCAAAAACAGATCAGATGCTCACACCTATACTCTTAACCATACCATTACAGCTTCTTGCATATCATATAGCGGTCTTAAGGGGGACAGACGTTGATCAACCCAGGAACCTGGCAAAGAGCGTGACGGTGGAATAAGACACCGGATCAGTTTATAATATATCTGTTAGGATTCAGTACTTCGATTCCGGCGGGGTGTCAAAAGCAGGGAGGACTTAAGAAACGAGTATGTCCAAGGGATATCATCTATTAATAAACCTTGCTGTTATTGCAATAATTTCATATCTTGCTGCAGATATGGTAAATACCTTTATCGGAGCCAGACTGGAACCTTCATATAATCAGATCCCAAATAACAGGGAACGGAAAGCAAGCGAGATAAGACCATTAGAAAAGAATTACTACTCCACTATAATTGAAAGGAATATCTTTAATTCCAGGGCAAAGGGAAGCCCGGAACCTGAAGGACTAAAGCAGACTGACAACGCCTCCAGGGAGATAGGCGATCTCAAGATAAAGCTCCAGGGTACGATAATCGGTGATGGGATAACGCCCTTTGCAATTATAGAAGAGCAGGAAAAAAAGGAGCAGCAGCTCTTCAGGCTCAACGACGCAGTAGTTAATGATGTGAGGGTTGTGAAGATAGAAAGGAATTTTATAGTCGTTGCGAATAATTCGGCACAAAAAAGACTGGACATCTACGAATCTACTCCCTCATTCAGTGAGAATGAAAGACCTGCAATGGAGTCTGAAGGAAAGAGATTAGCGAGCAATGCCGGTTCCGGAAAGATGATGCTTGACAAAAGAGAGATAACCGGAGTTCTTGAGAACATCCCCAAGCTCCTAACCCAGGCCAGGCTCGTTCCAAACTTTACACAAGGGAAGGCAGATGGTTTCAGGGTAGTCTCTATTACTCCGGACAGTTTTTATGTAAAGATAGGGATTAAAAACGGGGATGTATTACAGCGTATAAATGGAATGGAACTAAGGGAGCCTGATAGTTTCTTCAAGGTCTTTCAGCAATTAAAGGACGAAAGCAGCATTACCCTTGACCTGATCAGAAACAATAAGAAGGAGACGCTTGACTATGAGATCCAATAGATCTCCTCTTGCTTTTATCTTCTGCATTTCCTTCGTTCTCTCTGTAATCCCTTTTTCCGGTACCGGCGCTGAAGTCTTAAAGGCTGAGCCCCCCTTGCAGAAAAAGGTGGAAAGGATGATAGCGCTCGATTTTAACGCCGTAGATCTTCCGGTCTTTGTTAAATTTATAAGCGAACTGACAGGAAAAAATTTTGTTATAGATGAAAGGGTAAAGGGGAAGGTAACTATCTACTCCCCCACAAGGATATCGATCGATGCGGCATACGCCCTGTTTCTCTCTGTACTTGAACTCAAGGGATTCTCAGCTGTCCCATCAGGCGATATAATACAGATACTCCCTGCTGTTGATGCGCCACCGGAAAGGAAGATCAGTGTCTACTATCTTGAAAATGCGAATACGGATGAGATATCAAAGGTCTTAACACAACTAGTATCAAGGGCCCCCACTCCTCCTGTCCCGGGCAGACCCTCATTAAAGGCAGAATTTGAAGGCAGCATCCAGATCATATCCGACAAGGCCACCAACTCCCTTGTGATAACAGCCACCCCCAAGGATTATGAGATGCTCAAGGAGGTCATAAAAAAACTGGACAGGAAGAGGCGGCAGGTATATGTGGAGGCCGTAATAATGGAGATTACCGTTGACAAACTGAAGGAGATAGGTACTGATCTTAATGCCTTGGCCGGCTATAGCAATAAAGACGTATCGATTATAGGGGGTCTCAATAGAACGCCTGAGGATTTCTTTAATGTCGCAACAAGCCTGACAGCCGCAAGCCTTCCGATCAGTATAACCGATGTGAGGGCCTTTTTAAAGGCGCTAAGATCTACCTCGGATGTGAATGTACTCTCAACACCGCAAGTTCTAACCACTGACAACCAGAAGGCAAAGATAGTTGTAGGTCAGAATGTCCCCTTCCCGACAGGGAGCACAGTTGCTACTGGCGGCCAGACAGTAAGGACTATTGAGAGGAGGGATGTGGGCATTACACTTGAAATCACTCCACAGATCCTGGAGGGGGATAAGGTAAGGCTTGACATAAGACAGGAGATATCGTCAGTGGTAGAGACAACAAATACTGCCCTCCTTACTGATGTCGGTCCAAGCACAAACAAGAGGGAGGCCTCCACATCTGTAATAGTAGACAACCAACAGCCGGTGGTTATTGGAGGACTTATCAAAGATGATATTAAAAAGACAGAAAGCAAGATACCGCTGTTGGGAGACATCCCGATCCTTGGCTGGCTCTTTAAGTTTCATTCTCAAAGAAATGAGAAGACCAACCTCCTCATCTTCCTGACACCCTACATTGTTAAGGAATCAGAGGATCTGAAAGTTCTCAAAGAGAGAAAAGGTATGGAAATGAAAGAATTTATGGATGAGAACAAGATTGAGGACCGCGAAAGGAGACAGAAACTAATCGAAGGGATGATAAATATGCCTGGGAGAGAAGCCAGATGATAAGACCGCTCGGCCAGATATTGAAGGAAAAATATAATCTTAAGGAGGAGAAGTGGGAGGAGGCCCTTAAGTTACAGAAGGAGCGGGGCGGAAAGATCGGAGACCTCCTGATCAGATTTAAATATATCAAAGAAGATGATCTGCTCGGTGCATTGTGTACCCAGTTAGAGGTCCCTTTTATTGCCCATATAGATATCGAGGGGATAGACAAGGGGCTACTAGCGAGCATCCCTATTGCCTTTGCAAAAAAGTTTCTACTCCTTCCCATCAAGAGGGAAAACGGATATGTGGTAATAGCTACCTCAAACCCTACAAATCTATCACCCCTTGATGACCTAAGAATTATATTCGGGTCTGACATAAAACCTGTAGCCGCCCTTTCCAGAGATATAATGCATTGCATAAACCAGGTTTACGACAGGGCATCGAACAGCGCTGAACAGGTTATTGAAGATATGAATGGAGAGGATCTTGGACAGATTGCCAGTGAACTTGAAGAACCCGAGGATATCCTTGAGGCGACTGACGAGGCCCCGATAATAAGGCTCGTCAACTCACTCCTCTTTCAGGCCGTAAAAGAGGGTGCATCCGATATACACATTGAACCCTTTGAAAGGGAGATATCTATCCGTTACAGGATAGATGGGATTCTCTACAATATACTATCCCCGCCAAAAAGGCTCCAGTCAAGCATTATATCTAGAATTAAGATAATGGCCAGCCTGGATATCGCAGAAAAAAGACTCCCCCAGGATGGAAGGATCGGGCTTAAGATCGCCGGAAAAGATGTAGACATAAGGGTATCGGTGATCCCTACTGCCCATGGGGAAAGGGTTGTCTTGCGTCTCCTTGACAAGAGCAGCAAGCTCTTGAATCTGGAGGATATAGGCCTCTCGGAAGAGGAGATGAAAGAGATAAACAGGCTGATACATATGAGCCATGGGATCATCCTGGTAACAGGCCCAACAGGAAGCGGTAAGACAACAACCCTATATGCAGCCTTAAACAGGATAAACTCACCCGACAAGAACATAATTACGATCGAAGATCCTGTCGAATATCAGATAAAGGGAATCAGCCAGATGCATGTTAGCCCCAAGATAAATCTAACCTTTGCAAATGGACTCAGGTCAATCTTAAGGCAGGATCCGGATGTAATTATGGTGGGTGAGATCAGGGATATGGAAACAGCAGAGATAGCAATCCATGCCTCCCTGACAGGACACCTGGTATTCTCTACGCTGCACACTAACGATTCACCAGGGGCCATAACCCGATTGGTAGACATGGGGATTGAGCCTTTCTTGGTATCATCAGCAATGGTTGCCATAATCGCACAGAGACTTGTACGGGTACTCTGCATGGAATGCCGCCAGGCCTATGTCCCGGGCGATGAGGAGCTCTTAAGACTTTCAATAAAAAGGGCAGATATAGGCAATGCTAAACTCTACCTGGCTAAAGGATGTCCAAGCTGTATGAACAGGGGTTACAAGGGAAGGATAGGTATATACGAGATACTCTTGATGGATGACGAGCTAAGACAGATGATTATGGAGAGATCAGACTCATCCACAATAAAGAATAGGGCCCAGAAAAAGGGGATGAAGAGCCTGAAGGAGGATGGTGCAAGAAAGGTTATAGCCGGCATTACCACAACTGAGGAGGTACTCAGGGTAACAGAAGAAGATATCGGTTAATGTAGGTACAAAAAGGCAAGCACGTTGGTATCTACCAAACGAACAAAGTGAGCAAAAGGAGGAGGTTCCAAAGGCTTTGCCTTTAGAGGAGGCAATTAAAAGCCCCGATAATGGATGTCTTTTCAGCGAGCAACGCGAGCGTTGAGGGGGAGGCTCCATCCGGCTTTGCCG
>CAYZUL010000098.1:0-8073 GCA_964481895.1 uncultured Nitrospirota bacterium
TTAAGCGTCCGGCATAGCGTAGGTATAGGATATCCGAGTCGCAGTTTCTTTATCATCGCGCACCTCGCTGCGACTCCTTCGCAAAGTACGCTGCCGCTTTTTTTAATATGTCACGCTCCATCCTTACTTCTGCCAGCTCTCTCTTTGTCCTGGCCAGTTCCAGCTCTAATTCTCGATAAGTGGTTTCTGGTTCTTGCCCACATCTCCAAGCTTCCCGGTTTTATAAGCCTTTACCCAGGTGTTTAGTGTAGAAGGCGGTAATGATAACCTGCGCCCTGCTTCAGGGACTGACAGTCCTCCTTCTGTCACTAATTTTACTGATTCTACTCGAAATTCTTTTGTGTACCTACCGTTTGGAATTCTTTCCATTTTGACACCTCCAGTTTGTTTTGTATTTTACCAAACTTTCGTGTCCACTTTAATCAGCTTAGGTCAGCTGCGAAACAGGTCGAAAAGGAAGCTACGAAGGCAGCAAAAGATTTGGCGGCGCAGATGGCTGCCAAGCAGGGGAAGGTCGTGGTGAATCTCGGCGGAACAGGCGAGGTGGCGAACGCGATCAACGTCAACCCGCTCACCGCACAGCAGGTTAAAGACGTACCGAACCTAGTACGAGCTGGAGCCGAAGAAGTTGGGAGCCTTTTCAAGCCCGGTACGGTCGACAAGATCGTCTCGAACGATGTCGTTCTAGGAACGGTCAACTGGTCGAAGACCGCGCAGGGATCCTTCAGCGCTCTGAAGTCTGGCGGTCAGGTCTCGATCGCTCCATATGCTGGTAGCCTCGCCGAGCACCTCAGCGAGATCCAGGCTGCCTTGAAAGCCACCGGCTTCAAGGACGTGAAGGTAGTAGCGGGTCGCATAATCACTGGGGTGAAGCCATGACAGCGGAAAACCCCGGGAGCAGAGTAAGTTTCTACGCAGTCGCCTTGCCTAACAAACCGCTGCAGCCGACGCCTTACGGCTTACGCTCCGCTTCAGCTTCCAGGCGCGGCTGAGCGGCGGCGTTATATTGATTAATAACACCATCCACGAGCCACAATTCAAATTATCTTGACATATGTAACCGTTATGGTTACACTAAAAAAGTGATCAAGAGTTTTGCGCACAAGGGGTTGAAAGATTTTTTCTATGATGGCACGAAGAAGGGAATTCAAGCCCAACATGTACAAAAATTGGCTGATATTATTGATAGGCTTGATGCTGCTAAAGATGTAAAAGATATGAAATTCCCAGGCTCTGATTTGCATCAACTTAAGGGTAAAATGAAAGGATTATGGGCAGTTAAAGTCTCCGGGAATTGGAGAGTTGTCTTTAGCTTCAAAGAAGGCAATGCCTTTGATGTTGATTACATAGATTATCATTAGGAGGATATAAAATGAGGATAAGAAGAAGACCCCCGACACATCCAGGCGGTATTTTAAAAAGACATTATTTGGAGCCTCTGTCCTTGACTATATTAGAGCTCTCAAGTACGCTTGGGGTATCGAGAAAAACATTGTCCAAAATAGTAAATGAGCATGGTTCTATTACGCCTGATATGGCGTTGCGTTTGTCAAAAGCATTCAAAACAACACCTGAATTGTGGCTCAACTTGCAGCAGAACTATGATTTATGGCAAGCTTCTCATAAATCAGACGACTGGAAAGTTATTGAAGCTTTAGCAGTATAGAACCAACATAACACTTATAAGGCCCCCTTCTGTCAAGAGAAAGAACGATCCTAATAGTAAATTGAAATAAAATTCAATTTCTTAATTTTGTTCAGATTGCCGGCATGCTCTGACTTGGTTTCCAAATAGCGGCATCAGACCTCAATCTCGCGACTAGTGAAAAGCAAGGACGTTAAAGGGGACCGATGTACTAATTAATATCATTCTTATCTTTTCTCTGCCTCCCTTGCGACATTAGGAGAACTAAAAGGGGCAACCTGCCCCATCCCCCCCGACCGCCTTACGGATTAACCCCAAATCTCTTCAAACCCTGAATTAACGCACATACCGGAAGTCCTATTTTATAGAGCTAACTTTAGAGTTAATCCAAAGAGTCAAAGCATTTAATGATAAAATAATGCACATATTTTATATATTTGACTTGTGCATTTATAAAGTTTATCATTGTGCTAAACAGGAGAAGGTAGCGAACATGAGAGGAACAGTAACATTAGATCATGATAAGTTAGAGGAACTTTTAAAAGAGACGAAGGTCAAGACAAAGGCTAAGGCTGTTGGCATTGCTATCGATGAGTATTTAAGGCGAAAGAAAATTGAAAGGATTAAGTCCTTGAAGGGAAAGCTTACATTCGATCTCACTGCGGATGAAATCAGACATCGTGAACGCTAATAGGGTTCTAATTGATACCTCTATCTGGATTGATTACTTTAAGAAGCCTTCTCGTGAGCTTGCCGCGCAGGTGGATGAACTTCTGTCTCAGGAGATGGGCTGTATTTCTGATGTGGTAATAGCAGAGCTTTTGCAAGGTGCCAAATCTCAAAATGAGATCTCAACCATAACGGATTTGTCAAAAATGCTCCTACTTGTATCCCAATCCCTAGAGACCTGGCAGAAGGCGGGAATGCTCTCTCATATGTTAAAAAAAGGGGGCCGTACGATCCACCTGGTTGATTGTTATATTGCTGTGATAGCTCAAGAGAACCAATGCCAGATCCTGACCTTGGATAGACATTTTGATATCATTAGCAAATATTATCCTGTCAAGCTCATCACCATCTTATAAGGTATCAAAAAAGTTAATAGGTGGATGAAAAAAGGGGCAGGATATCAAAAATAAAAGGTTCATGCCTTTATAGAATAGGGTGTAATCCTTGTTGTCTCAGGAGAGGAAAGGAAGATTTAGAAAAGTGTCTTCATTTAAAACTCCATTCATAGGACTGAATAGAAAAGAGTCTGCAGTAAGGGAAAGGGTTGTGCAGGGGTATCTACGATAATAACTTATCCTTTAGCATAAAATATCCGCCTTCCATTTTCTGAAAGGGAGGTAACTTTGATCAAGAAGGTTGGACGACACCCAACGGATTTCATCCGGAGACCAGGTCAGAGTTTCATGAATCCGCCCGATATTACGAATTCCAGCAATCCGGCCTTGGGTACCGTTTCGTTGATTGAGTACGCGATGCTATTCAGAGAATTCGATCCCATCCACTTGTATAACGAGAAGTCAAACAGGGATTGTTGAATATTGTTTAAAAATTTCAGGATAGTATAAGTCAATCTTAATAACATTTATCAAGGTGGATGTGATTTTGATGGACTTTCTTGGCACTTCCCAAAAGTAGATATAGTATTATCGCATTAATTATGCAGTTATCAATAGTTAGACTGTTTGTTCGCTGATAGTTTTGGAGATGAACCAAATTAACATAAGGAATTAATATGCCTGATATCCGTTATGTCTGCTTATCAGATATGCATCTGGGTGAAGAGTATAGCCTTTTAACTAATCTGAAAATAGCGAGCACTGAGCCTGACCCAACAGCACCGAGTCCTGTAATGGAGCAGCTCGTAGAGTGCTTAAGAGAGCTTATTTCAAAGAATGAGGACCAAAATAAGAAGCCTACTCTAATTTTAAATGGTGATATCCTTGAGATGGCCCTGACTACCGATAACCAGGCCGCCATGTGTTTCGACAGATTTGTAGAACTGATCATGCCGCTAGGAAATGAACTCTTTGAAAAGATCATCTTTATCCCGGGTAATCACGACCACCACCTCTGGGAGAGTGCCAGGGAGACCCAGTATGTAAATTATATCTCAGGTATACCTCCTGGCCAAATATTCGATCCCCCCTGGCATGCTACAAATATCTTTATAGAAAATACGCCCGATACAGTGACCGCTTACTTTTTGACCAAGCTTATCCAGAGATATCCACATCTTAGTAAAACTATTATAACAACAGCCTACCCTAATTTCGGCCTTTTAGGGCAGAGTGGGGAAAAGTGTATTCTCTTTCATCATGGTCATTTTGTTGAATCGATATATCAACTGATGAGTACCCTTAAGACCCTAATCTTCCCTGACCGCCAAATGCCAAAACATGTCTGGGATATAGAGGCAGAAAATTTCGCCTGGATCGATTTTTTCTGGTCGACCATGGGACGCTCTGGAGAGGTCGGGCAGGATATTGAAATAATCTATAAGAAGATGCAGGATACTGAAGAGTTTAAGAAGCTCCTGTCAAATACGGTAGACGGCATAGCCAGGAAATATGGCCTACCAGGCTGGAACTGGCGCTGGCTAGATGCTAAGGTTTTAAAAGGGATCCTTAATGTCGCGGTAGATAGGATTTCCAAGATAGAGAGAATGCAAACGGCCCGTATTTTGAGTAAGGATGCTGAAAAAGGCCTTTGGGATTATATGAATGGGCCCCTGCGAGAGCAGATCAAAAATGAGTTAAAGGAGAGGATGAATATAGACAGTATGCCCATTGATGTTATCTTTGTCTTCGGCCATACGCACAAACCATTTGAGCTGGATATGAATTTCAAAGAATACTCGAATTGGATAAATGTCTATAACACAGGTGGGTGGGTGGTGGAGACAGTTGATCCCCAGCCGCTCCATGGCGGTGCGGTAGTCTTGATAGATGAGAACCTAGATGCCGCCTCCCTTAGAATGTATAATGAATCAGACGATGCAAATAAATATCTGGTTAGCGTCAGGGAGGCCATAAGAGAGAAGGATAATCCCTTCTATGCTCGCATCGCCGGATTAGTCATTCCGACAGCATCGCCATGGAAGAATTTCTCAGATGCCGTCGCCAGGGCAGTAAGTGTCCGAGCCCAGAACCTAAAAGCGAAAATCATGTTAAATTTAGGCGATGACGGTAAAACAGTAAAAAGGTTATAAAAGCTCTTGCAAAATTTAAAGCTATGCCCCTTCACGAACTTGCGATCTTTTACAACATTGAGGATGAAAAGGTACAAGAAATTGTCCTCTACCTGGAAAGAAAGGACATTGTTAAAATAATTAACCGCGAAAATACCTTAGGGTAAATCGCGGTGCTAAGGGACAACGTGTTTGATTGGAATTATCTATACGCACTTATATCATCTCTAATTGGGATTTTAGCAGGAGTTCGAGACTTATATGAAATGGACTACTCCGCCGCGAGCAGCGGGGTATCAAAATCTTTCACAAAAAAAGTAAACGCCCCAATGGGCGGGGAATACAACCCTGAGAGATTCAAAGACGATTATCTCATTGCTTTAAGAACCCCTCCCGGAGTCATATATTTACTCACACGAGGCCTATCCTCTGCGCTGTTTTTCTTGGGTTTATACCATTTTGGATATATTAAGAACTACCTCATATTGCAAGCACCGGCCATTGGCATAGAAGCAGAGATCTTTTTTCGTTCTAGAGTCTGTATGAGAAAGACTCAAAAAAAGGGAAACGATATTGAGGAATTGTCACGTGGCCCATATGATCTATTACTGTGGTACCAAGGTCTCTTTTTAAAATATATTCCACCCCATCTTATCGAATCGAGGGCAAATTTTGCAGAAAAAATTGCTGAAGGAGAACTCACCTTTCTGGAACTTTGCAATAATGTTGACAACAGTCTTAGTGCCTTGTCTGATAAGTTAGTCGAAAGCAAGGTAAAGGAGGGGATAGTTAAGCTTAAGAGGAAATTTAAGAAGGAACAACAAGAAAATAATGACTGGAATAAATTAGAGGAAAAATGCAAGCACGACCTCGGTTTCCTCTTATTAGATTTAGTTGGCCGGAAAATTACGCGGGTATTACTAAAAAACTGATTGATATAAGAATCATAAACTCATACCATGAGGGCATGCTTGCCTACCAGTAGCAGGCAGTTTAGAAAACCAGGGATTGAGTTTGAAGGGGCATTTACCATGCAATAACCTGGAATAGTTATAATTTAATCTGACAATATGGTAAACATTGATGTCCATACCCCGAATGGAGAAAAAGGAGCAGAGCCTTGGAAGATATATTCATGGCGGCGCCTTCAAGTATGTGCAATGCCATAGGCACAATAATTTGCGAACTCGATAAATACCTATAGTAAGTTAGGGTAATTTAGTAGGTGTTAGTCAAAATGGTTGAGATTTTTTGGAATAATACGAATGAGATATTAAGGGTATATGCTTCATGAAGCTTAGGTATTTCAAGGTTGAGCGATTCAGATCGCTCAAGGAATTTGAATTAGATATTGATGATTTTCTTGTCCTAATAGGAGAAAATAACCACGGGAAATCTAATGTTTTCTATGCCCTAGATCTTTTATTCTCAAGCACAGTGAAGGGAGTAAAATCTGATTTATTTTATAACTATGAAACTGACAAGCCCATTATACTCACTGCTCGTTTTGAAAGTCTAACTACCGAAGAAATAGAAAAACTTAAACCCTGGTTGGTGGAAAACAATCTTAATATTTCAAAAGAATACCTCCTCGATTCTGATGGAAAGGTTACAGTGAACTATTATGCCTTAATGAAACAACCCGAGGAGGGATGGCTATCTGAGGACTTTGAAGGTTATAATAATCGGGAAGTTATTTCAATATTGCCTATTTCAGAATTTTTACCAGATTCTGGCAGAATAACAAAAGAAATATACAAAAAATCTATTACACAATATGTGGAAAAATATCCTAATAAGATTGTTTACAAGGTGGAACGGCGGAAAAACCCTGCTGGCTATAAACAAGTCCTTGATGGATTCCTACCTGAATTTCAACTTATACCAGCCATAAGGGATGTTACTGACGAAACGAAGACAACAAGCGCTTCAACTCTTTTATCCAAGGTTCTAAATGTTGTAGTTAGGAGAGTTGCCCGCCAAAATCCCGCGTTCCAAAATCTTCAACAAGCTGTTCAAAACATCAAAAAGCTAATTGACGGAGAAAGCCCAGAGCAAAAGATCTCAGAAATCAAAGAGCTCGAACAGAAGATGTCTAAAGAACTTGCCTTATGGGATGTCAAAGTAGATATTAATGTGAATGCGCCTGATGTAGAAAGAGTTTTTCAACTTGGAACCAGTGTTAACCTGGATGATGGTATCAAAACGGACATCAGCCAAAAGGGACATGGACTTCAAAGGTCTTTATTGTTTGCACTAATGCGAGTGTGGGCAGATGAGGCCCGAAAGCAACAGTTGGAAGAGTCAGGGATTACACGAGAGCGTGCTAATATTTTTGCTTTTGAGGAACCTGAACTTTTTCTTCACCCGCAAATAGCGCGTGCCACTTACGATGCGTTAAAACAAATTTCTCAGATAGATCAGGTTTTGCTTTGCAGTCATTCGCCGCATTGTATGAATCTCGAGGACTATAAACAGATTGTGATAGTAAGGAAGAAATCAATTGAAGAAGGCTCTAAATGCTTTAAGGTTAGTCAAGATCTTTTTGAGGACGATTTGGATAAAAAGAAAAGGTTCAACATGATACGCTTTTTCAACCCAGACAGAAATGAGCTATTCTTTGCCCGCAAAGTAATACTTGTAGAAGGCGCAACGGAAAAAGTAGTTCTCCCGGCAATTGCTAGGCGTGTAGGATGCTTTGACCATCGGGTCAGCGTTATTGACTGTGCGGGCAAATTTAACTTGACACTATATTTGACAGTCTTAATCGCTTTTAAAATTCCTTATATTGTCATTCATGACGAAGATCCGGTTGACCCAGAACTTGAAGTTGGCGGTTCACGGCATAATGCCGAAAAACTTAGAGATGCTAAAAAAGCATACCAGGAAAATGATAAAATTAATCGCACGATTGTTCCAAGTATCGGCAGGATTGAGATTGTTAGACCTGAATTTGAAAACCTCTTAGGAATTTCCAAGACCTACGCTGATAAAGTAGGAAAACCATACGCCTCCTTAGAAAGCGTAGAAGACCTAACCAAAACTATTCCATTGGAGCTTGATCGTTTAGTTAGAGAAGCCTATTCATAAAGGGATTTTCAGAGACAGAACAGGAAAAACAGAGACCAAGACATCTTGAAGAAACCGCATCTTGAAGAAACCATCTTGAAGAAACCGCTGTTAGTAGCAAGTCAAGATGTCCGGTTTTTATAGCAAATGATCTGTCCGGTTT
>CAYZUL010000099.1:0-7977 GCA_964481895.1 uncultured Nitrospirota bacterium
GATAATCTGTATTGTGTGAGTCAGAATAGCAGTGGACACAACTAAGATTGCATTTTCTTGTTATGTTCCAGGCGACAACAGGCCTCCTTTCACTGGCAGAAACCGGTACCTCGTGTTCTGTCTTCTCTGTGGAGTGCGGTGTCCCGTGACCAGGTCCCCTCTTGTGGCCATATCTGAGCGGGTCACCTGTAGTATCCTGGCCACAATAAAGCCTTGATATATCAATCATTTATATCCCCCTTTTTGCGAAATAATTAACTATAGCCTCAGTGAGATCAGGCATTGTATACTTTAACGGCATTATATCTGTCCTGATCCCGAGATCCTCTGCAGTCTTTGCTGTGATAGGTCCTATGCATGCAACAGCAGTCCCATCTATGAGTCCCAAGACCTCTCCTTCATTAAACATCTCAAGGAAGTTTTTTACAGTTGATGAACTCGTAAAGGTAATAGCTGAGATCTCTTTATTTTTCAGCAATCCTCTTACCATCTCAAGGTCTTCGACTGGTTTAATAGTTTTATATGCTGAAACCACTTTGACTCTTGCACCCATTCTGGATAGCTCCTGGGGCAATATCTCTCTTGCTATCTCGGCCCTCGGAAGGAGAATACTTTTTCCGGCTATACCCTCCCTTCCCATCTCCTCGATGATTGCCTCGGCCCTATATTCTTTCGGGATGAGATCAGCGATCAGCCCATGCCCTTGGATCTCCGTTGCTGTCTGTGGTCCTATTGCGCAGATCTTTACGCCATGCAAAAGCCTGAGATCTCCCTTCCTCTTAAGTCTTTCAAAAAAGTACTTTACGCCATTAACGCTGGTAAAGATGATCCACTCAAAGCCCCTGATCTCATCAATGACCTTGTCCAGTTCATCCCAGCTATCCGGCGGGATTACTTGAATAGTCGGAAATTCAATGGGTTCTGCGCCATTAAGGTATAAGAGTTCCGCGAAATCAGATGCCTGCTCCCTTGCCCTCGTTACTATAATCTTTCTGCCAAATAGAGGCCTCTCCTCGAACCAATTTAGCTTTTTTCTTAAATTCACGACCTCACCTACCACTATTATAACAGGTGGGGCCAGGGCGTATTTCTTTGACTTATCTATGATGTCATTTAGCGTACCGATCACCGTCCTCTGATCCGGTCTTGTACCCCACCTAATCAGGGCCACCGGAGTCTTTGGATCCCGCCCACATCTAATCAGGTTCTTAACAATCTCAGACAGATTTGACATCCCCATAAGAAATACCAGGGTGCCTATTCCTGTTGAGATCTTCTCCCATGCAATCGATGAATCCTCTTTTGTAGGGTCCTCATGTCCCGTGATAAAGGCTACTGTGGATGTATAATCCCTGTGTGTAAGGGGGATCCCTGCATATGCAGGGCATGCTATCGCTGCGGTAACACCGGGTATTATCTCAAAGGGTATGCCTGCCTCGGCGAGCTCTTCCGCCTCTTCCCCCCCCCTCCCGAATATGAATGGGTCGCCCCCTTTAAGCCTGGCAACAATCTTTCCTTCCTTTGCCCTTTTTACTATCAGTTCATTTATCTTTTCCTGGGAAAGGGTATGTCTGCCTCCCATCTTACCTACATAAACTATCTCTGCCCCTTCCTTGCCATGAGATAGGAGGCTTTTGTTCGCCAGATAGTCATAGACAATCAGGTCTGCCTCATTTATAGCCTCCATCCCCTTGATGGTAATAAGCTTTGGATCTCCAGGGCCTGCCCCGACTAAAAAGACCTTACCTGTTTTCATCCGTATATCTCCTTGAGTATGCTGTCCGCCCCCAAAAATAGGAGCCGCTCTGCCAGCAATAGACCAAGTTTTTCATGCTCCATCTGATTGCCGCTTATTCTTTGTCTTACTAGCCTCTTTCCATCAATCGAAGCGACAAGACCTTCCATCACCATCTGGCCGCCCTCTATCGTTGCAAGGGCTGCAATAGGGACCTGACATCCACCCTGAAGTTTTCCAAGGAACGTTCTTTCTGCCATCACACAGCGATTGGTTTCAGGATGGTTAAGTCCGGCTATTATGCCGTTAATAAACGTATCACCTTCACGGGTCTCAATCCCCAGGGCGCCCTGTCCAGTGGCCGGGAGGGAGATATCATGGGTTATATACTCAGTGATCCTGGACTCCCAACCCATCCTCTTTACGCCTGCGGCAGCAAGGATGATAGCATCGACATCTCCTTTGTCGAGCTTCTTAAGCCTTGTATCAAGGTTTCCCCTTAACTGGAGCATCTTTAGATCTGTGCGGAAGTGAAGTAGCTGGGAGATACGTCTCAGACTGCTAGTACCTATCCGTGCCTCTAATGGCAGTTCTGATAGCCCCTTACCGTCTCTGCTGATAAGGACATCAGACGGGTCCTCCCTGAATGTGACTGCGGAAATCATAAGGCCTTGAGGTATGTCTGCAGGAAGGTCCTTCATGCTGTGGACAGCTATATCAACCTCACCTCTTAATAATGCATCCTCGATCTCCTTTACGAAGAGTCCTTTACCTCCAACCTTTGCCAAAGGGACATCGAGTATCTTGTCTCCCATGGTCTTTATCTTCTTTAGATTGACCTTAAGCCCGGTAAAGCTTTTCTCAAGTTCTTTTTTTACCCAGGTAGCCTGTGTAACAGCAAGGAGGCTCCCCCTCGTGCCGATTATTGCCTCCATGTCTTTTTTGCCTTCCATCGGTTTTTCATTTCCTCAGGCCTTTTCTCCATCTTTTATAATTCGCCCTTCATCTTCCTTTAACGTATCCTCCTCACCCCATTTTTTATGGTTATGTCTTGGGATGTCCTTGTCCAGATTGAAAAGACGTCTTGCTGCCTCGATATATGTACTGCCATTTTCAGAGCTTGCCTCATGTTTTAAGGATACAAGGGGCGCGTGGAGCAACTTATTGATAATCGATGAAGTAAGTACCTCTACGGCTTGCCTTTCTGTTTCGGAAAGCCTCCCTAGCCTTGAGAGGGTCTTTTCCAGCTCAGACCTCCTGATCTCCTCTGCCTTGCTCTTGAGCGCCACGATTGTAGGAACTACCTCAAGGGATTTAAGCCATCTTGATGTCGTCTCTACTTCCTCTGATATTATATCCTCTGCCTGCCCGGCCTCCCTCTCTCTCTCCTTTATATTTGCAGCGACAACCGTCTGTAGGTCATCAATATTATAAAGATATACGTTATCTATATCGTTTACTTTGGGTTCTATATTTCTTGGTACAGAGATATCTATGAGGAATATCGGCCTGTTCTTTCTCTTATGTATCGCCTCTTTTACGTCATCCGCCCTGATGATATATGTTGGCGCCCCTGTAGAGCAGATGATGATGTCTGCTTCTGCCATCCCCTTTGTATGCTCATCAAATTTGATTGGCCTACCCTTAAACTCCGCTGCCAGCTCTACGGCCTTTTCGAAGTTCCTAGTAGTAATTATGACGTCTTTTACGCCGCTACCGATCAAGTGTCGCGCTGCAAGCTCGGCCATCTCTCCGGCCCCAACGAGCATAATTACTTTTCCTTCAAGGCTCCCGAATATCTTCTTGGCGAGTTCCACCGCGGCATAACTCACAGATACCGCTGATTCTGAGATCCTGGTCTCTGTTCTTACCCTCTTGGCAACAAAGATGGCCTTCTTGAGGATCTTATTCAGGACAATTCCGATTGACTTGTGCATCTGAGCTGATTCAAAGGCGTCCTTGAACTGGCCCAGTATCTGCGGTTCGCCTACAACAAGGGAGTCGACGCTTGATGCTACCCTGAAGATATGCCTTATTGCATCTTTAGAGCTGTAAAAATATAGATGGGGCACAAGTCCGCTATGATCCAAAGAAGGCTCCCTGGAGATAAGAAACTCATTGATCCCTTTAAATCCATCGACCGTATTTTTTACTACGGCACAAATTTCTACCCTGTTGCAGGTAGACAGGATTGCTGATTCATCTATTCCAGGATAGGATTTAAGGTTGTAGAGGGCCTCGCCTATCTTTTCAGTAGGGAAGGTAAGCTTTTCTCTAACCTCAACGGGTGCTGTCTTATGGCTAAGACCCACAACAACTATGTTCATTCCCGCTCCGCCTAAACAAAGGTATGTAGACCTTTAATAATAAAGTTCATGACAACAAAGGTAAATATAACGCCCATAAAACCTATAATTGCAAGATAAGCTGCCCTCTTTGCCCTCCACCCGACCGTGAGTCTTCCGTGCAGGACAGTGAGGTAAAATAACCACGTAATAAAGGAAAAGACCTGCTTCGGGTCCCAACTCCAGTAGGAACCCCATGCATACTCAGCCCAAAAGGCCCCTGTAATTATTCCCAGTGTCAGAAGAGGAAAGCCTATGGAAATAGATTTCTGGTTCAGGTCGTCAAGGAGATCGAGGGACGGAAGCCTGAAGTAGAGGGTATTGAACTTTTTTGATTTTAGGATCCTCTCCTGTATAAGATAGAGGAACCCCGTAACAAATGCCATGGCGAATGCAACAATGCCAAGCAGTGAAAGTGTGGTATGTATATAGAGCCATTTACTCTGCATTATCGGATCAAGGGACTTGATGTTATTCGGGAGGATCGCAGCAGAGACCAGGAATATGAAGGCCAGGGGGAGTATGAATGACCCGAGGATAAATATCCGGTACCTATATTCAAGCAGGAGGAATACCAGAATAAGTGCCCAGGAAAAGAAGGAGATTGCCTCATGCATATTTGTCAGGGGGATATGGCCTGCTTCTCCCCATCTTGTAACCAGGGTGATAGAATGAAAAATAAAACCCATACCCGTTACCCAGAGAGAATATCTTGAGAGATTTTCTTTCTTGCTGGCCAGGTAAGAAAGAAAGAGTAATGTTCCCCCAAGGTAGAAGAGGAGGGTGATGTTGAAGAATAAACTATTCAATACAAAAAAGTTCCAATTATATTTGAGATTCTTAAGTATATCTTTGCATGGCCTTGCGTGTCAAGGCGATTTTAACTGGCTAGTTGGAGTTTCCTCAGTTTTCAGATTTAAAAGGCTAATGCAGCATTTTGTAAGCAGTCTTTTGCTATTATTTAATTTTGTCGAAAAAATAGACACGATTTTAGCCTTATAATCCCATTTTTTTTGGACAAACTAAGCCCTCAAAATGAATAAACATTTAAAATTCAATCAGTTATAAAATAATACCAAATAACTTTAAAGAAAAAGGCGTGTCGGAAAATTAGACACGGTTAGTTTCCGGGTAAGGGTGTGTGATTAATTAGTTAATAATATTAAGGTGTTAAAAATATGGCATGGGATATGCTACAAAACATCTACTTGGGCTGGCCGTCCAGTCCGATTATCAATGTCTAAATCACGAGTTGAAAAGGAGATGAAAATGAAAAAAGTGGCGAATTTGTTATTGAGTGTAACTGTTGTAATGCTCATTGTCATCGGCACATGGTCCGGTCCTGTTTTGGCAGGATCTATTGTCCTCACCGGCCACGACCCTGATTTCCACGCTGTATTCGGTGAAGCAGGCGAGATCACCTTCAATCAGAGTGCTATCCAGTTTGTGATGGATCCTGCGTTTAACTCGTTTAAGGCTGGTGGTGTCAACAAGTTCCTGTTTGTGGAGTCGCAGATCTCTCCTCCTGGTGGTCACGTCGATGGATTAGGAGGGTTGACCAATAGTGGATACACGCTCGGGATTGATTTTGACATGGCCACTGCCGTGACATTGAATGCGGCACTCACCCAGTTGGGCACCACCTACAGTGCTCTTGTCGTCGCCTCGGATTTTGGGGGGATACTCACGCAGGCAGAACTGGACATTCTGAATGCACGTTCCCCGGACATCATCAGTTTCCTCAATGCAGGGGGCGGTCTCTACGCCATGGCGGAGAGCAATACGGGTGCCGGCCTGACCCCGGGTGGCGGCCAGTTCGGATTCCTGCCATTTGCCACCACGAGTACGGCGATTGGCTATTGTGGGCCAATATCGGTCACTCCCTTCGGTGCAAGCCTTGGTTTTACAAGCTTTAACACATGTGCTGATCACAATTTCTTTACCGGAACTTTTGGTTTGTCAATTGTCGATACGATACCCGGGACGGGCCAGATCATCAGCTTAGCCGGCAGAGGTGTGACGACTACTGGTGGTGTGTCTGCTGTGCCAGAACCATCTTCCATGCTTCTTCTTGGTTCTGGGTTTGTCGGGTTGATTTGGTTGAGGAGAAAGAGACTGGTTAAGAAGGAATGCTCAGTGTAGCCATACGTAACTAGGCCGTATAAAGGAGCGAACGTAATGCTTAACCCTCCCATCGAACGATGTGACATCTCGGAGGTTCATTAAGCCTAGGTGTCTTCCACGGGTTAACCCTGTGAAGCCATCTGCCCAATACTTAACCCGACCGCATAAAACGTGCGCAATTTAGGCGGCGTCATTTCGCGGCGGGTTAGTTCGGGTCGATAATTAATCCCGGGGCAGCCCCCGAGTTGCTCGACAGCCAGGTGTTGCACTGCCTGATGGCGCTGGGCACCTTATCGTTAAGGGTTTGAGGACGTCATGATTAGAGATGAGAATAACCGTATATTGTTTGCCTTCAACGGGTCTATTGGCGACCCCGGTTTCATAATGCCTACGCCTTTGACTACGGGACCACCAGTGTGGAGCACGACCCCCACGCGGGGTATTGATCGTCATGGGCGATCCAGATGAGCTTGATTTCCTGATCTCTGGGCCTATTTACCCGATCTTTGCCTTTTCCAGCCCCGGGACAGAAGTTGGCTCGATCCATGTGACAGCGAACGCTGTTCCCGAACCATCGACGCTCTTGCTTCTTGGCTCCGGCCTGGTAGGGTTAGTGGTATGGAGAAAGAGGCTGGGACGGAGAGAGGGCTGATGATGGCCAGGCCCGCATGGGATAGCCCTGCTTCCCGGACATGGGTTATTCGATCATTGGTGTAATTTGGTCATTGAGATAAATACTTGAAGCGGTCAGGTTGTTTTATCTATTACCTGCTCTACGTCATTTGAATGTATCTTCAAATGGCTTAGCGCTGCTGATAGTTCACCCATGATTTCTTCTCTTTGATCTTCCGTGAGGCCCTTAATCTTAAGGGCCTCTATAAGACTGACAACATGCAGACATTCTTCTTCTAATTCAACGATGAGCGATCTTAATGTTCTATCTATATCTTCTTTTGTTGATGCTAAAGCCTTCATTTATTTAACCTCCTCATAATCTTTTCTAGGGCTGTCGTGAAAGAAGCAATCTCTACTTCCCAATGTTTTATCATCCCTTCATCCGGAAAATTTTTTACCCTTTCTTTTCTAATTTTATCTTCATGTTGTTTTATTTGTTTCTTCAAACTCTCAATCTTCTTTTTAAGTCTATTATTTCCCATATACCTCGCATAAGCAAGTTGCCCTCTGACGTCAAAGTAGCAGGATGAGTTTCTGCTGTCAATAGCAGTGTTGCTTGTGGTGTGTATAGATGTGGGTGGCGGTGAGCGGGAACGGGTCTCCCACGAGCCCGCGGATGTTTTAGCGGCTTGGATAGTCGAATTGTCCTTGATGAAGGCGATGATCCCTGGGTGCTTGCTCTGAGGAGAGTGCGAGCTTTTTCTTGTAATGCCTCTAATGTGTCGGAAAAATAGACACGATTTTAGCCTTATAATCCCATTTATCCAGGGCAAACTAAGCCCTCAAAATGAATAAACATTGTAAAATCAATCAGTTATAAAATAATGCCATATAAGTCAGAGTAATAAGGCGTGTCGGAAAAATAGACACGGGCCTGGAACGATCAAGGGGCTAATTGCTATAAAAGCTATAATATCAATGAGTTATATTTTAGGCACTGAAATTGCTGTAAAATTACAATAAACCAAGAAGATAATGTCATGCCCATGGTTTTAATATTGCATTCATTCATTCAAACCTACCTTAATAATCCTCTTTCAAGGGTTTCAGTACCACCAGATTCATATAAAAATACCTGTAACCTCCAACTCCCCCTGA
>CAYZUL010000100.1:0-7580 GCA_964481895.1 uncultured Nitrospirota bacterium
GAACCATTGATTTTGATACTACCGGCGCCATGGATACGGTTACCACTACACTCTCCGATTTTGACTTCTCCGGCGGGGCGACACAGAGCCAGGCTATCACCTTTGATTTTGGGAGCACCATTGCCGGGGGCGGAACAGGGCTGGACGGGACAACACAATTCGCTTCTACATCTGCTACCGTGTCTCAAAATCAGGATGGTTATTCCTCGGGTGCCCTGCAGGGATTTTCCATTGATCAGGAAGGTATGATCACAGGGCTCTTTACCAATGGCCAGACAAGGGTTTTAGGACAGGTTGTACTCGCTACATTTAGCAGTCCAGATGGGCTGACACAGATGGGGAGTAATCTTTACGCAGAATCCTTTGAATCCGGGCAGCCGATAGTAGGGGCGCCAAATACGGCAGGGAGAGGGGGTATATTTGCAAACTCCCTTGAGCTGTCAAATGTAGACCTTGGCTCGGAATTCATAAATCTTATCACTGCCCAAAGGGGCTTCCAGGCAAACTCCAGGATAATCACAACTACTGATGAGATCCTGGGTGAGCTTGTGAATCTAAAGAGGTAGTTTCCATGTCAACCTCCAGCGGGGGATTTCATCCCCAAGCTGGAGGTGGACTAAAGCCTCACTGTCATGAATTTGATCTGTCAGGTCTTTTCATATATGCTTATGTGAATGGATCTAACCAAATGCTTTACTTCATCATAAGACGCCTCCTTTGGGGGATACCTGTCCTTCTGGCAGTGGCCACTATCACATTTATCATCATGCATATCGTACCTGGCGGGCCCTTTGATAAGGAGAAAAAACTCCCACCGGAGATCAAGGCAAACATAGAGGCAAAATACCACCTGGACAGGCCTGTTTATGAGCAATATTTATTGTATATTTATGGGCTTTCAAGGGGGGACCTCGGCCCATCATATAAATACCTTGGAAGGGATGTAAAAGATATAATAAAAGAGTCCTTCCCGGTATCAATACAGCTAGGGCTGCTCGCCCTTATTATCTCTGTGATATTAGGCGTATCAACAGGGATTATCTCTGCCATAAGGCCAGGGTCTATGGTAGACAGGATCAGCATCTTATTCGCGGTGGGTGGGATATCCATACCAAATTTTGTCCTTGCCGCCCTCCTTGTGTTGATCTTTGCCCACACCTACAAGATACTCCCGCCTGCCCTATGGGAGGGGCCAAGATATATGATCCTCCCGGCCCTGTCATTGGGCCTGGGCCCTGCGGCATATATTGCCAGACTTACAAGATCGAGCATACTTGATGTGATAAATAAAGATTATATAAGGACCGCTAGGGCGAAGGGTTTGAGCGAACCGTATATTATGATGAGACATGTCTTAAAAAACGCCATCATGCCGGTTATAACAATCCTGGGGCCCCTGACAGCTGCCTTAGTAACGGGTTCATTCACCATAGAGTTTATCTTCTCCATACCCGGTATGGGCAGGTTCTTCATCACTGCTGTAACCAACAGGGATTATCCTCTTATTATGGGGGTGACATTGGTCTACGCCATGCTAATAATCATTGCAAATATTATAGTCGATCTCATTTATGTATACATAGACCCGAGGATAAGGGTGGAATAGATTGATACCAATTTGCCTTCATTCGGCTACCTGCGTTGGCTTCGTCGTCGACTTGGTATCCTGTTGAATGCGAATTGGTATGAGAGGCCTTATGAAGAACTGGTTGGTCCTGGCGTCAGGGTTGTTAATTATAATTATCACCATTGGGGCCATATTCGCCCCCCTGCTGGCGCCCTATCCGTTTGATCTTCAGGACCCGGATCGGATCTTAAGCCTACCAGACATGGAACATATCATGGGCACAGACAGGCTTGGGAGGGATCTATTCTCGAGACTTATCTATGGTTCGAGGGTCTCCCTCTCCATCGGTTTTTTTACTGCCCTCTCCGCGCTGATAATCGGGACATTGTACGGTGCTGTATCAGGATATGCTGGGGGGAGACTTGATAATTTCATGATGCGGGGAGTTGATGTAATCTACGCCCTCCCTGATCTCCTCCTGATAATCCTGATCACCATTATGATCGGCAGGGGGGTCACAGGGATCTTCCTTGCCCTGTCTATTATGAGCTGGATGACAATAGCAAGGCTGATAAGGGGCGAGGTCCTGAGGATCAAGGAGATGCCCTACATAGAGGCCGAAAGGGCCATAGGGGCAGGGGCAGGAAGGATACTTTTTTATCATATCCTCCCCAATACCCTGGGGGCCCTGATAGTCACCCTTACATTCAGGATACCTGCTGCCATACTGGCCGAGTCAACCCTGAGCTTCATAGGACTCGGAATCTCACCGCCCTTTGCAAGCTGGGGGACATTAGCCAATGATGGCTGGACAACGTTAAGGTTCTATCCCCATCTTATCGTCTTTCCGGGGATCACCATCTTCTTGACCATACTCTCCTTTAATTTTATTGGCGATTGGATAGGGGACAGGCTTGATCCCCAGAGGAGGGAGAGGCGGTCTGCTTAGGGACCTCCCTGTCCATGTTCCATTCATCCCTTGTATACTTTTCTAAATAGAGCTTCTCAGCCAGCCTCCATTCATCATCCGTAAGGCTGCCCCATTTGAATTCTATCCCCAATTCCTTACTGAAGGCGCAGATCATGGCATCTCTTAGCTCTCCAGGGTCCACCCTCCTTCCAAGCGCCTCGAAGATAGAGATGGAATGATCCCTCTTTTGTGGACGGATACCCGACATAAAAAACCCTGGGCTCCTCTCAATAATAATCGAGCCCTGCTGCAGGAATATATCGGACCACCTCCTCTGGGCCGAGCCGATTATCTTCCTGCCTGACACAGTGATCTCATGTATCGAGGTAGATGAAAAACACGAATGGGATCTTGGCATCTTGCGTATCCCCTCATTAGACCCTGGTTGGAATATCTCATTGCCTACCCCCAGGATCTTAAGTCCTGCTGATAGCCCCCTTGCTATAACAAGATATGCCCCCCGTATCGTGTTCGGGAAGAGAGGGCTCCCTGTTGGGGATATTACACTATAAGTAAGCTCATATTGGTGGAGGAGGGATCTGCCGCCTGTGATCCTCCTTACTATAGGGATCTTCTCCTCCGTGCATAAATTTATATTTACCACTTCGCTATAATCCTGGAAGTACCCTATTGTCAATGCCGGCCTCTCCCACTGATAAAACCTCATTACAGGATTAGCGCCATTGGTCCTGGAGGACATAGCAATCGCCTCATCAATGGCCATGTTCATGTAAGGGTCCCCCTTACCGGTATCGATCAGTCTCCAGCGCTTCATAGTTACTCTCCCCTTTTAGGAAAGACCTTCATTAGCATTTCCCTTATCCTTTTTATATGGGAACCTTTCCAATATACCCTTTTACAGGAGAGACAGAGAAAAAACTCCCTGGTAACAGAATATATATATTCAGGGACTACACCGAATACATCCGTTCTGGGGGCCCTTGTGAGGCGCGTGTTACACTCAAGGCACCGTGTGAGCAGGTTTTTATCAATATTAAGATCAAGTTCTCCTACTATCTGCCTTAGCTGATCCATCGGATCGTTATCTCTTATAAATGTATGCCCCCTCAAAAGCCTGTTCTTTATAAGGAGGGTATCCCTTGTAACAATCCACCTCTCTTCTGATAAAGATCTTTCGATAAGCAGGTCGTCTCTAATATTATTGTAATAGGTTGTATCATATCCTATTATCCTTAGCCATCTGGCAAGTCTGCCGAGCATGGAATCAACTATAAACCTTTCATTAAAAGACGGGCTTCCCATCCTTTCCTCTTTTATTCCCCTTCTCTTTTTCCATATTGTATTATTAAGGATAATGCTCTATCAAGTTAAAGGGTTTTTACCTCTTTCCTGCAGGTGCAACAGACAGGAACGAGAAGATTTTTTGTGATTAAAGACAATGCAATTAAGATCCGAACCCTCCTGGCAATTATGCAGACTTGACAAATGAGATTATATCTCTATAATAATAGCTTCTAAAAAAAGGAATAAAGGAGATTTCATATGTCTATCACATACCGGCAACCTAGCAACCTGAGGCGGAAGAGGACCCACGGCTTCCTGGAGCGGATGAGCACAAAGAACGGGAGGCTTGTCTTAAAAAGGAGGCGGCAGAAGGGCAGAAAGAGACTCACCGTCTAAGATTTGGAAAGAGATTTACGCCTACCTCCCTGGAAGGTCGTCAGGATCAGGAGCAGTTATGACATCAACCTGATCTTCAGGGAGGGGAAGAGGATCAATAGCAGGTACTTTAACCTTACCTATCTAAAAAATCCCTACGAATATAGTCGCTTTGCTATAATTGCAGGAAAGAAATATGGAAAGGCCCATGAGAGGAACTATATCAAAAGAGTCTTTCGCGAGATCCTGCGGGAAGAAAGAAAGGGGATGGTTGGCGGGATAGATATCCTCGCATTTCCGAAAAAGGAGATCAAGACGATCGGCTTTCATGCAATAAAGGAGATATTTAAAAACCTTATTGCAAAAGAAGGATTTACTATCTGACCGGCGATACCGTAGATACCTGCGGGCAAGCCCGTGGGTATCTACCTAGCGAACAACGCGAGCGAGAGGGGGAGGCTCCACAGGCTTTGCCTGTGGAGGGGGCGACGCGAGCCCCTTTAAATAGATATATATGGGCAGGTTCTTAATAAGATTGATCGGTTTATATAGAAGATATATCTCGCCCTTTATTCCGCCAGCATGCAGGTTTACCCCAAGTTGTTCAAATTATTCCATAGAGGCAATAAGTAGATATGGTCCCCTTCGAGGATCATGGCTGGCCTTTTTAAGGATCTTAAAATGTCACCCCTTCCATCCTGGCGGATATGATCCTCTAGTTTAACCTAGTCAATCTATTGTTAAAACCCTTGGGAGGCTCGCCCGTGGGGTTCAATCCAGCGAGCAAAGTGAGCGTTGAGGGGGAGGCGACGATCAACTGTGGGGGCCCGTCCGGTGCAGTGGCTCCTCCGATGCCCGCACACCCCGCGCTCGCACCGGCCAAGCCGGATGGCTCGCTTCGGCTTTGCCGATGGAGGGGGCGACGCTAGCCCCTGATATAGTCGGCGGATATATGGTATACAGGAGCAGATAGGTTGATGTGGTTGTGATAAGTGCAATAAGGTAGAGGAGCATAGTAAATTTCCCTATGAGCATGTGTCTTCTTGCTCCATCAGGCACGAACCTCTCAATAATACTTTCGATGCCTAGTACAAGCAAGAGGGTAATATAGAATGATAGATAGATGCTGGCGCACCTTAATGTATTGCATCTGATCAGGGCAATAATCAAAAAGAGCGCAAGTCCTCCAAGGGATACAATGAGGAATCCTTTTTTGCCAATCTTAAGCTCCCCTCCTCTTAAAACCCTCCTCCCATTTGTTATAAATGCTACCCTGAAGCCTAAGGTTATCATATATAAGGCCATGACAAGACCGATGCTTACCGCAAAGATATGCAGTGTAAGTATAGGAGAGAATATAAAATAATAGACCCAGTCAGGACCCCCGAACCCCTCCCTCCCCTCTATTGCAAGGACGCCGAGTCTCCTTGTCAGATAGTAGAATACGAAATAGGAAATCATGGTAGCCATAGCTATAAGGATTAGCCAATGGTGACCGTTGCCCTTGTGTTTTTTGGCCCATGACCAGGCCTTAAGAAAAAGGACGGTAAAGAGGATGGAAAGGATAAAACTAAGATCAGCCCCAAGCGTCGAATATCTTACAAGGAAGCCTTCCTGCGCAAGCAACTCTTTCATAGTCATTATGCCTCAAGGATTTATTAGACAGAGGTTGATATTATCAGCCATGTTCAGACTCGTCAAGCGGCCTATGATGAATGTTAAATAACAACGTCTTCGAGATATTCCCACAAGAAAATATTTGACATACCCTAAACCTAGTCCTTAAAATATATAAACTATGTTCATATTTTGCAGGTAATAGATAAATGGCCATTCCGAAGGTAGCCCTTGAAAGGCTTGATATCCTATGGCTTCAGATTGCAGGTACGATATGCAACCTCAATTGCAAACACTGCTTTATAGGCTGCGGCCCTGAAGTCAGAAGGCATAAGATGATGTCGAAGGAGCATGTTTACGGTCTGCTTGATGAGGCATTAGAGCTGGGTGTAAAGGAGTTTTATCTTACAGGTGGGGAGCCCCTTCTCCATCCGGATATATTCGACATTGTAAGCCGGATGCTCGAAAGATCGCCTGCAACAATACTTACCAACGGCACCTTGATTTCCGAAAGAACCTCTAAACGGATTGCGGCTATACAGCGTGTATCAAGGAATAAGCTTGAGTTCAGGGTAAGCCTTGAGTCATTTACTGAGAGGGAAAATGACCTTATCCGGGGGCCAGGCTCCTTTGCCAGGGCGAAGAATGGCATTAAGAACCTGGTTGCATCTGGATTTAATCCGATAATAACAACTACAAGGTGGTGGGATGATGACAGGGAGGAGGAATTTGAATCAGGGTTTAGCGAATTGATCTCCTCGCTCGGTATAGCGGCATCCAGGCTCAAGATCCTGCCCGTCCTATACCTGGGAAGGGGTGCTGATACTGCCAGACCATACAGAGAAGACGAGCGGGTTACGGAGAGATGTTTTGTAAGCTTTCCTATGTCCAATCTCCAATGCGCGCACAGCAGGATCGTAACCAGCGAGGGAGTCTTTGTCTGTCCGATATTAATTGATGAGCCAAAGGCGCGCCTCGGTTCGAGGCTTAAAGACGGTCTTGGCGCTTACATTATGGAGTCGCATGCCTGTTATACATGCAGGGTTTCGGGCCTGGTTTGCACCAATTGAGTAGTTACCCGGAAAGGCATTTAGTATATTAATCTTAGCTTTAAGCCATTGATTCATAAATACAATATATTGTGTCTTATAAATTCTTAATTACTCCTAATTGTATTTTTATCTTTACTTTCAAAAAAAAATGTGATAAAAGATGTATCAATTTCAACCGGAGGTTTAGGAGGGGAAATAATGTACCTTAAGAGATTGGAGATTTTAGGTTTTAAGTCCTTCTCTGATAAGACGCAGATCTTATTTCAACCGGGTATAACCGGACTGGTCGGACCAAACGGCTGCGGGAAATCTAATATAGCGGATGCCATCCTCTGGGCGCTCGGAGAGCAGAGCAGCAAGGCCTTAAGGGGAGAGCGGATGGAGGACCTCATATTTAACGGGACAGAATTCAAAAAACCGACTGCAATGGCAGAGGTATCAATGACAATCGGCGATATCAATGGGGAGATAGCTAATGATTTTGCCGGGTTTGGGGAGATTGCCATAACAAGAAGGGTTTACCGGTCCGGCGAAGGTGAATATATCATCAATAAGGTCCATTCCAGGCTTAAAGATATCAAAGATCTAATGATTGATATGGGGGTATCGACGCATCGGACAGTAATTGAACAGGGAGAGGTAGAGAAGATCATCTCCTCCAATCCGATAGAGCGGAGGGGGATTATTGAGGAGACCGGCGGGATAACAAAATATAAGGCAAGGAAATCAGAGGCATTAAGAAAGCTTGAGGCAA
>CAYZUL010000101.1:0-7564 GCA_964481895.1 uncultured Nitrospirota bacterium
CCTCCAGTTTGTTTTGTATTTTACCAAACTTTCGTGTCCACTTTAATCAGCTTAGCTCACCACCGGTCGGGGAGTCAGCTTTGATACGGCCTGATTAATCAATGGTATTAAATTTGTCATCGCGGCTTGAACGGTATTACCACCAACAAAATCACTCCAAGGGCAGGACTTGGTGGTTCCTGTACCATCCGTGCGTTCCCCTGTATTAAGGTCATGCCAATGGTGGTAAACAATAGTATCTACGCCAGGAACGAGGCTGAACTCCCGGCAGAGCAAGGCATTCACCGATATGATTGTCTCCCTGTGGCTTTCAGACATATGGTCGCCTCCGGTATCGAAATTTCCGAGGTGCTCGACGCAAATACCTGGAGTATTTGCCCCCTTTATACCTGCCGGTATTTTCTCCAGCGAACGGCATATCGCAATTGAACCATCAGGGAAGGTAGTAAGGTTCTGACCTATCTCGGAGAATCCTCGCTCTATATGGCTCCGCTCCATACCCTTCAACAGATCGAAGTGATTGTTACCAATAAAATGCCTGTAGTCTGGGATGTACGTATGATGATTCTGGATAAGCTTTATCAGGCGGTTGAACCTTGTATCCAGGAGCCAATTGTCGAATTCATCAATCGTAAAAAGGGTAAAACCGAATTTTTCCTGCATACCTCACTCCTTTTCGTAAATACATTATTAAGGTTTAGTTTCCCCCTTATTATCCTTTATTCGAACGTAAGAATCTTCAACAATTCAGGTAGCGAGCAAGAAATCCGATCTTCATGCATCGCTGCTTGTGTTATCTGGGAGACAAGTACACGCTTATCCGCGCCAACCATATCTGCGGCACGATTAAGACTGTCAAAATCTTGCAGTGAAGGGCGGGATGTCAACTTCGCTTCAATAGCCCACAATTTATTACCATGCCGGAACAATAAATCTATTTCAGAGCCATCAGATGTGCGGAAAAACCATGTATCCACCGATCGTCCGTTGGCATTTAATGTATCCAGGATCTGTTCAATGACAAACCCCTCCCAACTGGCTCCCACCCACGGTTGATTCAGAAGCGTTTTATAGTCATAGACATCGAGCAGACTGTGGAGAATACCTGTGTCTCGCCAATAGCACTTAGGACTACGAACAAGCCGTTTCCTCAGATTAGCCGACCAGGGTTGGAGTTTGCGAATGAGAAAAGCCCCTTCCAAAAAATGGACGTAGCCGTTGACTGTATGGTAAGAAAGGCCGAGGCTTTGTCCAATCTGTGAGGCATTCCACAATTGACCATGAACGGCTGCTAACATCTTGAGCAAGCGCTGCATTACCTGTGGTTTGGCGCTCAAGCCCCAGTTTGGCAAATCGCGTTGTGTCAGAAGGCCGAGATAATCCTTTTGCCATTGCGGATAGAGGCCGGACGTCAAAATGCCCCCATCGGGGAAGCCGCCTCTCAGCCAAAGTTCCGCCAGTGGGGTGTCTTGAAGTTCCGTGAGAATAAAAGGGGTTAATTCGACCATTGAGAGACGCCCAGCCAGGGATTCAGAAACGTGTCCCATGAGTGCCGGTGAGACGGAACCCAACAGCAGAAAGCGGCCATTCCGCCGACGTTCCTCATCAATCGCTCCACGCAGACGGGGAAACAATTCCGGCCATGTCTGGGCTTCATCAAGCACGATGAGACGCTTGGCCTTGATCAACGAAGGCCATTGAATGTCCAGACGCAGTTGTTCAGGTTCTTGCTCCAGATCAAAATATTCAGTTGATAAAGAGCGCGCCAGCGTGGTTTTGCCGGACTGACGTGGTCCGACTAACGCCACGGCAGGATACGATTTCAAGCGCTGCTTGAGCAGCGATTTGACCTTTCTGGGGACTATCATACAAATTAGAATATACTTTCTAATTTGCAAAGTCAAGGTGGTGATGCATTGTTGAGCCTGCGAATCGTTACGCTATCCGCCGCTAGTACTTTTTAATCCAGAAGCTAGTTTTCATTGTCCTCCTCCTTATCTTGAATAATCGTCCTTATGGAATCGATCAGGACTATTTCACCTTCTCCCACTTTTTATCTTCTCGCATAGTTTTTAGGTCTTCCTGGGTCATAAAGTCCTTGAATGTGCCCAGTATTTTAGCAAGCTCGGCAAGTCTATGCCTTCTATTGAAATCCTTAAGAGCGCACACCACTGCCTCACGCTTGGTCTTTGCGCCTGTGTACTTTAGTGCTTCTTTTAAATCAGTTTCTGGAATATCTATTGTAGTTTTCATGATTCTATGATACACAATGTTATATTCCGATTCAAATACAATATGACATACCTGATGTTTTGCCTTATACCAATTCGCATTCAACAGGATACCAAGGCGGCGAGGAGGCATGAAGAAGGCTGAGGCTGAGGTTGAGGCTAAGAAGTTCCTAAACCTTAACCTTGACCTCAACCTGTTTTTTCCAGGTAGCCGAATGAAGGCGAATTGGTATTAAACAGCCGCAATCTCGATCACCATAAACGTGGTGACCAATCCATCCCTTCATTCCTTGCTAAAGCATCCGCTGCGGCAATGCGCCGTGGGCCTGAGCATGAAGGGCTTGATCCAGAAATTGGTTATATTCATGGAATACGCCTTTTTTCAGCAATATTCAAAATGAAAGATGCGGCCCCAGATCCAGCCATCTTTAGCAAAGAGAGGTTAGGGGAAATTTGAATAGTACTACTTTGATAGGAACTTGGTATAAGATAGTCATTAAAGCCTTAAGCGAGGAATGTTGGACAATATTCATATTCGTACCACTCTCTAAAGAAGAGGTAAAGGAAAGAGCCCATACCCCTTTATAACTTTCACTTTGCAGCCCTGATCGTGGCGGGGAAGGGGAAGCAATAAAGATCTTTTAAATCTATTTAGTTTTATCGGCCATTAAGCTCGTAAGGGATTTTGCCACTTCCAAAAGATTTTCACTTGAGGCATCTCCCATAAGCTTTACGAATTCAGTTGGCGTTCCCACTCCTTCAGGCAACGAGAGTGTGGATTGAATATCGAAGTCTCCAATCAACTTGGAACTGCTTTTCCAGTTAGCATGGGCGGACCAGCTTGAAGAGGCGCGTAGCGTGCCTCCCAGTCCGCCGGATATACGGCCGATTTGGCTGCGCAAAGCAAATAATTCCGCCTTTATTTCATTGACATCCTGCATGTTATCACCTCCTTTCAACATAGCCTAAAAATAGCCTGAAAAAGATCTCATATCACATCCCCCCCAGCCACGATCAGGGCTGCAAAGAAATTGTTTACCGTTCAGATTTCACACCAGGTCATTTCCGGTGGGTGTCCGGCAAGGCGGGCGACAACTTCCAGATCAAATTCCCCTCTTAACAGGCCTTCCAGTGCGAGTTTATACCTGGTGCGGAAGATCTCGCAATCGGGAGTTTTCAGCATAATCTCTCCGTGCTTTTCATGCGCGGCAAGTGGGCATGGCGATTGGCACCAACTGCGAAAAATGCATGAGGCGCACTCGTTCAAAATATCAACTGTCCGACGCGACAGCCTCCGCGCTGGCTCTCCGGCCACTATTGACTGAAATGACGCGGAGGCAATGTTGCCCAGATAAAATATTTGTGACTCGGAGCTTTGATTGCAGGCGTATACATTGCCGTTGGGTTGCGTAACACATATGTTTTTTCCCGCGCCGCAAGGCGAACGTTCGCACATGAAATCACGGGCCGGACGGAAAAGGTGCTCGAATGTCAGGGCAACATACCGTTCGGAAAACATAACACCTTTCTCGCGGTATAACGGCGTTATAACATCGGTCAAAATATCAAACAGGCCAGCAGAGTAATCAAAAGCAAAATCCGATCCCGCCATGCCGTGCGCCGTGCTTTTCCCCCGGCCAATAGCCTCCCGCGGGCGGATCACTGCCTCCTGAAAACCCATCAGAAAAAGATATAATGCTATCTCCCTCATCTGATGGACCCCGTCCGGCGTGACGACCGCAATCACGGCACCGCAGTTTCCGGGATACCTGCGCCGCAGTTTCCGTATATTTGTCACTACCTGTTCATGGCTACCCCCCCCATTTATGAAGGGCCGTTGCCTGTCGTGTATCTGGCCAAATCCGTCGCAACTCACCCCGAAGCCAATGCCGTTCTCCGCGAAAAAATCGATTGTGGAGGCCGATATGTCACGTGCAACGTTCGATTGAATGATGAATTCGGCATTAAGAAGGCCGCCATAGGTCCGTTGCGCATACTCTACCGTGTGACGGATGACAGGAAAATTCAGAAGCGGCTCGCCGCCGGTAAATTCAATCAGAAACGGGAAGGCAGTCTTGGTGTTTGCGCGGTATTCTGCGATCCGGTCGATGAACAGTTCGGCCATTTCTTTCGAGGCCATGGTTGACCGTGACGGTTTTCCGGCATTGGCAAAACAGTAGATACAGCCGAGATTGCATCCGGTGGTGACCGCGAACTCGAAAAGATACATCTGCTCCTGAAAACCGGTGGACACTTCAAATTGCTTAAGTGCCCCGTTATGCTGGCATATGCCCGCCTCGTGCAAAAGCCAACCTTCCGCTCCCCTCGGCGCATCGCCGCCCAGGCTTACCCGGCTGAACTCCTCCGCACTGTAGGCCACCCATCCTCCATTGGAGGGATTGACGATCACTGTATGACCAGCTAATGAAATAATGTTAAGTCCTTCAGCCCACCGATAGCCGGCGGAGCCACAGCCCTGACCACATGAGGCCAAGACCGCGTTAATTTCAGCGGATCTGAACAAAGTCTTCGGCATCCCCCCCCCCCCCCGCCACGCCAATTCCCTAACAATCTTTACGTTAAAGTACTTGCCTGCGTCATCCACTACCTTGCTCAAATTTACCACCTCTGCCGAGTTTGAACCTGTTCTGGCAAGGAGAAAGGTATTTAACTCATCTTTTAAGAATTGAACCGCAACGTCCAGCATTCTGCCTTTTGTAACCTCAAATCAAGAAAGGCTGGGATTTCTAAAGAGGCCGAAACCACTCATTAAAGATCCTTCAAGTAAGTCTCTATCTCCCCCAACCTCCCCATCTCCACCCCATAGATCTTCTTCGAATCCGCGATCTCGCGCATTACTAACCACCCCTTTGCTACCAAGAAATCAATGGCCTTCTGAACCTCATCTCTCTCCCTTTCGGTATCACCCTTTGATAACCACCAATTCATGATCCCTTCTGTGGTATCCTTGGCATCAGGGTGTTCAACCAGGTAGCTAAGTATTTCACGGGCTGCCGCCATTAGGCTTTCGGATGGCCCTTCTTCTTTCACAGGGATCGCCCTCTTTTTTAATAACATCCCAATCTTAAAACTTCAAGCATAGTTATATCCTTGCAACAAGGATACCAATAGGGATTTTGTTCTAAACCCTTAAAAAATATAGGGGTGCTAATATTTTTTAAGGGTTGGTGAGGGTTTTTACCCACACCACTTCAGTTGATCTTTTGATTAAACCCCTTTGAATTCAATGAAAAGATAGGTGCGGGTAATTTGCCGCAGTAAATGCGAGATTTTTGCCGCATCTTTAAAAAAGAGGAGGGTAGTAAGATTAGCTCTTGAAGATACTCCTATCCAGGCCATTTTTTTGGAGGAGCCTTTGAAAGGTGCGGCGATCCTTTCCCGCGGCAAGCGCTGCGTTGGTTATATTCCCTTGATGTTTGATCATGAGATTGGTTAGATAGGCCCGTTCAAACTCACGGATGATCTGGATCTTTGCCTCACAGAAGGATCCATTTTTGAAGATATCTTTAGGGTAATGGGATGGTATATTGATATCGTCCGGATTTAAAGCAGAAGAGGAGGTGACTATTACTGCACGCTGGATCACCCCTTCAAGTTCCCGGACGTTTCCTGGCCATGCATAAGATAGAAGTTTCTGGAGGGACTCTGGGGATAGGTGTATCGAGCCCCGTCCATTCAGTTTTCCATGCTGCAACAGGAAATGGGAGGCAAGAATCGGTATATCTTCCAGCCGTTCCCGAAGGGGAGGGAGGGGGAGAGAGAGGATATTCAGACGGTGATAGAGGTCCTCCCGGAAGAGCTTTGCCGCGACCCGCGCCCTTAAATCGGTGTTGGTAGCTGCTATAATCCGGACATTTGCCTGCATACCTTTGGAGGATCCGAGGGGGCGGTATCTTAGATCCTGCAAAAAGCGGAGGAGCCTTGTCTGTGCTTGTGGGCTTACGGTATCTATCTCATCCAGAAAAAGGGTGCCCCCTTCCGCCTCGGCTATGAGCCCCTGCTCTGCGCTGGATGCGTCTGTAAAGGCCCCCTTTACGTGACCGAAGAGTTCGTTTTCAATAAGATGGTCAGGCAGCGCCCCGCAATTTATCGGGATAAAGGGTTTGCCATGTCTTGGACCTTCGTAATGGATTGCCCTGGCAAAGAGCTCCTTTCCTGTGCCTGTCTCACCAGAGATAAGGAGAGTGGCATCTGAATGGGAAAATAGAGGGATCTTTTCAAGGGCATCAATGAAGCTTTTACTCTTACCTACCAATACCTCCAGGTGAAATCCTCCTTTGATCTCCTTAGCGCCGGACGCAGGCATAGTCTGTTTCCCAAGATGAAGGATGCGCTGGATACGGAAGGCAAGGTCTAATTCATTAAATGGACAGGAGATAAAATCATCAAATTCATTGAGAAGGTCCAAAATGGAGGTAGATAGACCATTTTTTTTGGCGCAGACAAGGGCAATGGTCGGGGTCTGATTATATTGTTTTTTGATGGAGCATATGAGTTCCTGGGATAGATTGGCTGGGTCTGGCCGGAAAAAGATGATACCGGGCCGCGGAGAGAGAGGCCCGGGCTGAAGGGTCTTTACTGTCTTGAGGGTAAACTCCCCGGAAGGGAGGGAATCTTTAACCAAGCATGAGAGGCTTCTGCATTTCTCTCTCTTGCAATAATCGACATCAAGATCAATCAGCAGGATCCTATGCATAGATTTTGCCCCATAACCTCTTTTTATATATCACTTTTTTATATATAAATAAATATAATAAAAGTAAGCAAGAATAGGGCCAAAATAGGTAAGTTAATACAAACGCATTAATTCAAGTTGAATAAATCTCACAACCCCCACCCTCCTCCCCCTTAATTTAAGGGGGAGGATCAAGAGGGGGATAGGGGGAAAACGTTATCCCCCTTGAAAAAGAGTGAGGGGGTTGTTAGAAAGAGGAGATACGCGAAGGCAGGATATGTGTATCCAATGAGATACGGTCTGTATCCAAAAAGATAACTTCTAGACTACAATAGATGAGCCAGATATTCTTCCGAATGGACAAGAAATTGTCCGAATTGATGGACAAGAAATTGACCTATAAGGCAAATCTAAAATGTATTATATCTCCATCTTTGACTATATAATCCCGCCCCTCGATTCGAAGAAGCCCCTTTTCCCGTACAGCCTCAGGGGTGCCATGCAGCACGAGATCCTTAAAATGTATTACCTCTGCCTTAATAAAGCCTTTTTCCATATCGGTGTGTATCTTTCCGGCTGCCAATGCAGCCTTTGTCCCATCTAATATTGTCCATGCACGTATCTCCTCGCCTCCCAC
>CAYZUL010000102.1:0-7497 GCA_964481895.1 uncultured Nitrospirota bacterium
TACAAACCGTACGCCTGCGTCGCCTCCTTCTCGCCGCCTTGGTATCCTGTTGAATGCGAATTGGTATAAAAGGAATTTCGTTGTTCGCCTATTTGATGGCAGGATAAAGAAGGCTGAAATACACTGGTACGAGGCGCATGGCATTGGCAAAAGGAAGATCAAGATAAAGCGCTTTTTGGACTGAAGAGTTATGAAAATACGACAAGGACAAGAAAAAAATTTGCAGTTTGCATTACTGATACTGAGCCCGATCTAGAGTTACGCAAGATCTATCAGGTTTTACCGGATGAAGCTGCTGAGAGGGAACATCATCTTCGGATTATTGATGAATCGGGTGAAGATTATTTGTACCCTGCAAGTTATTTTGTGCTGATTGAGTTGCCCAAAGAGGCTGAACGCGCCCTCTTAATGGCTTCTTAATTTATACCAATGGTTTTTTGTAACTCTCAAGGATGCGTAGATGATCTCCATCGTCAAACATAAAGGGCGGAGAAAACAATATAGAGGTTTATGCCTTCACTGGTAATGACGAAATTCTTCGCATACTTTTCTCCTGAATTCCTGTGTAATGATTTACGGTGTTATAAAGATTTGCCTCCTTCAAAAAAGGCCCCGTCGTTGCGAATCATCTGGATGTCGAAAATTATTATCGCTGAGAATATGTAACGTTCTTCATGCTGGTAAGTACTCTTCTCCTTTAACTGAAACCGGTCTTCCCAGTTTCCAAAGATGCTTCTCATCTCATCAATCAAAGTACAGGGATTTGACACCGCCCCATGGAGTAGTTACAATGTAATCACAAAGGAGGGGCGTTAATCATGAAAGCACGCATTGTAAGAATCGGCAATTCTCAGGGTATCCGTATCCCAAAACCTTTTATCAAGCAAACAGGACTCGGCGAAGAAGTAGAGATTCAAGTTGAAGACAACCGGCTCGTAATCGCCGCTGCGGACAGACCCCGTTCTGGTTGGGCAGCGGCCTTTAAAAAGATGGCCCAAGTCGGTGATGATGCCTTATTGGATGACGATGCACATATCCCGACACAATGGGAAGAGGATAAGTGGGAATGGTAATAAACCGTTTTGAGGTCTACCTAGTTAATTTAGACCCGACGGTTGGTCACGAGATCAAGAAGATACGACCCTGCCTTGTTGTATCCCCTAACGAGATAAACCATCATATTCACACGGTTATTGTTGCCCCGATGACAACGAAGGGTCAAGCCTATCCCACGAGGGTTCCTTGTAGGTTTAAAGGAAAAACAGGTCAGATCGTTCTGGACCAAATTCGCACTGTCGATTCAGTACGCCTGGTAAAAAAGTTGGGTAGAATTAGTCAAAAAACGGCCTCGGGCATACTTGCGGTTCTGCAAGAGATGTTTGCACCTTAAAGCTGAACACTAATAAGCGGCTGAACCATTCCAGTTATGGCATCGGATATGATAACTATGGAAAGCTTAAAGTACTTACAGTAGGACAATTAAAAGGCCGCCAAAGGTATCTCTTAGAGGCCTTCATTAAAGTCATTTTTGATTATCTTCTTTAAACCTCCGGTGTGAAGCAGCAATACCCTATCTTATCGCACTCTGTCTTCATCTTGTCCCATGAATTCTTATCCGGAATAACCTGCAGGGCCATGGGATAGAGGATGTTGTTCTCCTTAAAGATATGGTTCCTAAGCGTGAGGACGATAAATCTGGCAGTGGCATCAAGTCTCTTCTTGAAAGTTTTAAAATCTAACTTATCAGATGTCTCTGGAATCTCCATGAGCTCATGTTTCCTCCTCCTTAAGTCCTTATGTTCCATCCTCATGACTTGCGGTGGACCGGAGACACCCTTTTTTTCTACTTCAGGGAAGAGGACTTCTTCCTCTCTTTGATGATGAGGTTCTGCCCCGATCAGATGTTCTGCAATATGCATCACTTTTTTGACCTCATCCTTGTTGGTGCTGTAGCCTGCCATCTTCTGAGCAGCCTGATTGAGCTTCTCAAGTTCATCAAGAAAGTGAAATATCATCTCATGTTCAGATACAAGCGTGTGAATGACATGGCCTGGGGCAAGCCCTGCCTTTATCTTGCCCGACTCATCATCATGCATTCCCATGTGGGCTGAGCAAAGATGTTTTAAGTCCTCAGGCGCAAGTCCCGCCTCGACCAGTCTCTGTTCGGCAAAAGTAAGATCTTTCGGTTCTATCGAAGCTAAAAGCTCCTGTGCCTCTTCCTTCACGTTATACAGATCTTCCCAGGCCTTAAGCCGCTCCAATATTCCAGCTAATCTTTTGTTGGCGTCCACTGAAATACCTCCTTCAAAATATATTTAGGTTATCTAAGGTCAGTATCCGCCTTCTTATTGATCACTTCTATGACTTTAGTCACCACCCTGATGAGCTTGTTATTTAAGGGGTCGGCAACGGCCTCTCATTTTTGATTACCTGTCAGCTCTTTTGTTCCCGGTATAGATCCTAATGCCTCCTTTTTTACTAGGAATATTGACCTGGCCTTATCATTCTTTGCATATATCATATCCTCTTTCTTCTGGCCGAAGAGGAGGGTGCCGACCGGTTTATTGCCTTTATCAAAGAGGCTAACCATGCCTTGGGGTTTGCTTAGGCCGTATTGTAAGAGATCAGTCGGGGCATCATCCACAAATCGCTCAGCCCTGATATCCTTTAAAAGATTGAGGAGAACTTTTATCCTTGAGCTGTCGATCTTTTGTTCAGGTTTGCTATTGATAATCCAGTTGTCCCTCTCCCTTACTATTCTAAAGATCTCGTCATTTTTTCTTATCTCAATCCCGGCAATAGATTCCTCTTTTATGTCCAATGCCTGCTTCTCCCTTAGCCTGTACAGGTCTTTATCGAGCCCTTTAAAGAGAAGCTCATCAATCATGTATATCGGGTCTTCATTTGCAGTAAAGGCATACATGATATCCTTTTTCCTTCCGGTTGGCAGATAGAACGAGACGCCCTTCTCCTCGCCCTGGATCTTAAGTTCTGCCTTCAGGATCGGAGGAGATATCTTCTTTATCAGATCCTCCTTTCCCTCATCAATAAAATCATGTACAGAGAGCCTGGAAAGGGAGGATAGGAGGTCACCTACCTCTCCCTGGTCTGCTGTAGTCTCAATAGGTTTTTTTAGGGACCATTTATCGTTCTCCTTAATTAAAAAGAAGGATCTATCCTTGTATGTGAGCCTAAACTCATCTACATGGGCCTGGTCAAAATGGAGGACCTGTTTCCTCCTCCAGGTATAAAATCTGTCCGGGATCTCCTCGATCAGCCGATCATCTACAAGCAGGATCTTTTCATCTCCCCCCTTCTGTATGTAGAGTGTATTTTTTATGGGACCTCTGTTTCCGAGGATTAGCCTCTCCTCCCTATCTTTTAATCTAAGCAAGATCTCCACGACTGGTTTGGCAAGTCCAAATATTTTTATATCAGAAGGCCTCTCCTCTACAACCCTCTTTGACGCGATATTCCCGATAAGGGATATAAACCTGCTTATCATCTCAGGATCAGGTTCGGTCCGGATCGGCGCTGTTATCTTCCATGACACGTTGTCAGTCCTTTCCACGCTTATATCATACCCGTCGGATCTGACCTCAAAACCTTTGACATCCTTCTCCTCAAAGAGGAGCACCTTCTTTGATCTTGTCTCCGCCTCATTTTTTTTCTTTTCTGAAGGGATCTCAAATAAAAGGAGATAGACGATCAAAAAGCTAAGGATCAGGCCAGAAAGGGCTAATGCCTTAAACCTCATAGCCTCCTTCTCTTCCTCCATATTATAAGGCCGGATATAAGGACAAGGGAAGGAAGCAACAGGACAGGGGTAATGAGCCACATCCCTTCGGTCCTGGTTAATAGCAGCCTGCTGCCCTTTACCTCCTTTGGGCTGATTGAGATGATGTCCTCTTCCCGGGCCAGCCAATTGATTGAGTTTAAAAATAGATCTCCGTTCCCGGAGGATGAGAACCAGGCATTGGAGGAGAAGTCCGAATCACCGAAGATGACCAGCCGAAATCGTTTTTCTGTTGGTGCGTCAATCCCTTCCTTTTCATGTAATGTAATTGTAGCGCCGATTGTAACAGGTCCCCTTGTGTCTTTTTTTGGGTCAAATTCAGCATCCCTTTTATCCAGGTCTGTCTCTGCCCAACTGGATGGCGATGTCTGGATAACAGGCTCAAAATCTATATCCTTGCTGGCACCAGGATCAAACCCGATAGATCTGGCAACAGGAAAGAATGTTACGATGTTAAAGTTGTTTGTAATAGGGTGATCGGGGTAGCTGCTTACAACCGGGATATTCAGGCCACCGCCTAAGATCCTTGAAACAGGATCGATTATAACGTCGTTTCCAAGCTTGACCCCCAGTTTTTTCAGGATCTCCTCTATTCCCGATGTTGTGACAGGGTCGATCATAAGAAGGAGCTGTCCTCCGCCATTGATATAATCAAGAAGGAGATCTTTTTCTGCCGGAAGAAATGGCTTCTGAGGGCCTGCAATAACAAGTATTGATGCATCAGCAGGGATCTTCCCCTCCTGTAATAAGATCAGCTTTTTAACGTCAAGCCCCTGCTTGATTAAGATATCTCTTGCCTGTGAAATACCTGACCTCTCGATATCATCAACCCCATGTTCCCCATGACCTTCAATAAAATAGGCAGACCTCTTTTCATTCCGTGTCACCCTGATGATGGCATTTGTCAGCTCCTGTTCGCCAATCGTCTTTGCCCTTGCCTCCTTTTCTCCGGATTCAAGCAGTATGGTGTCATATTCATTAACCTTATATCTCTTTGCGACTGCGGGCTCCTTATCAGGGTCGATGAAATCAAATTTTATACGCTTGGTATGATACATGTAGGTCTCAAGGAGTCCCTTAAATTGTCCCTTTGTCTGGCTCCCCTCCTGGAAGAACCCCGTAACCTTTATATCTTTTGTAAGGTTCTTGAGCACTGAGATTGTCTGGGGCGAGAGGGTAAAGTCTCTGTTGTACGAGAGGTCTGATCTATGGTAGTGGTTGTAGGAGATGAAATTTAAGATCCCAAGGATAGATGCGAAGATTACTACCATCAGGATGCTGTTTGCGCCGAATCTGGCAGAGCGTCTGGTTGAAAATCCCCTGAACAGATCAAAAAACTTCCTTTTCATGTCCTTATTATCTCCAGCGTTGTGATTCGATTACCCTGTGGGTCAGAAAGAGCCCGAAGATGCTCACTGTCAGATAGTAGATGATATCCCTTGTGTCTATCAGACCTTTTATCAGGTTATCCATATGTTCGGTGATGGATAAAAAAGAGAGGATATCACCGGTTGTTGTTGATCCGGCTATCTGTGAGGCCATGCGGATAATCCAGAGGATCAGGAGCATACCGAAGCTCAGTATGGCGGCGATGATCTGATTCTCCGTCATTGATGATGCCAGTATCCCTATTGACAGGAATATCATGCCGACCAGAAACAGACCGATATAGCCGGACGCGATCTGTCCCCAGTTGACAGTACCGTACAAGGATATTATAACGGGCATATATATTGTAAGGAGGAGCATGAGGCCAAGGATCAGGACCGATGCCAAATACTTTCCCAGGATGATCTCGGTAATGGAAATGGGAGAGGTCATGAGTAATTCGATGGTCCTGGACCTCTTTTCCTCGGCAAAGAAACGCATGGTAAGGATGGGCATTATTAAGAGGAAGACCACGCTCATATTAATAAATGTAGGCCTGAATATAACCTCAGTTAAGTCTAATTCCGGCGCAACCCCCTGCTGGCTGAAGATGAATGTCGACTGGAGGCTGTAGAATGAGACTATATTATAAAAAAGGAACCCCATCACCACCAAAAAAACTGTAATTAGCACATATGCTACAGGGGACAAAAGATATCCCCTTAGCTCCTTTTTCATTATGTAAAATATCTTCATAGTTCAAATACCAAAGTTTTGGCATTTGACATTTGGATTTTGGAATTCTTATTTATCATCGCCTTCTGCATCCTCCTTTGTTGTGAGTTTGAGGAAGATGTCTTCAAGGGACATGGAATGTCTCCTCATCTCCAGGAGCCCCCAGTTATTCATGACAGCGCATCTTGCCAACTCGCTCCTTATATCATGATCAAGTGATCCCTCAATGATATAGTAATGGCCATCGCCTGTCTCCTCTTTGATCACGTTTAAGACGCCTTCCACGGCCATCAGCTTATCGTGAAGATCAGGAGGCGAAGCCGATAGTCTGATCCCTATCTTGTCAGACCTCCTCATCTTTGTAGAGAGTCCTTCCGGCGAATCAACTGCAACAATCCTCCCCTCATTGATTATGATTACCCTGTTGCATGTGGCCGTTACCTCAGGGAGTATATGGGTGCTCAGGATGATGGTCTGCTCTCCGGCCAGATCCTTGATAAGCCTCCTCATCTCGATGATCTGCTTCGGGTCCAAACCGACCGTAGGTTCATCCAGGATCAGGAAGTCAGGATTATGGATGATTGCCTGGGCCAGCCCGACCCTCTGTTTGTATCCCCTCGACATGTTTCCTATCAGCCTGCCGGCAACATCATCGAGCGAACATCTCTCAAGGACCCTCACGAGCGCCGGCCTGATCTTTCTCCTCTCTATCCCCTTTATCTCAGCCACAAAACGGAGAAATTCAGTAATGGTCATGTCATTATACAGGGGAGGGTTTTCCGGCAGATAACCTATCCTTTTCTTGACCTCTCCAGGGTGATCAAAGATATCAAAGCCCGATATGGTAGCTGTGCCTGATGTGGCCGGCATAAAGCAGGTCAGTATCCGCATGGTGGTTGTCTTCCCGGCCCCATTTGGCCCGAGAAAACCTAAGACCTCGCCCTTTTTTACGCTGAATGTAAGGTTGTTTATGGCTGTTATCTCACCGAATCTCTTGGTGAGGTTCTTAATCTCTATCATTTTTTCGGAGAAGATCTTATCATTATGGCCGGTCGATTGCAATTCTCAAAATTTATAAGGCGTAGCCCATGATCAAAATCCCTATTCACAAACCCTCTAAACCATTTTGTTAACTTTTGTAATGTTTTATTGGCAAAGTTAACTTATTGTTATATTATTAATTATCAGTGAGGAAGGGCCTATGAAGGAGCTTATCGGTAAAAAAGTAAAGGAGTTGTGCCTTCTCTACAACCAGACGCAGGAAGAGCTTGCCAAAGCCCTGAGCGTTTCCAAGGAATTCATCTCCATGATCGAAAGCGGCAAACGGCTTCCGAGCCTCGAGACGATGTCCAGGCAAGCCAGGGAGCAGGAGCAGATCTAAACCCAGGACGATAAAGATTGGCGGTGGAGATATTGAATTTCGATGCCTAAGATAAGAGATTCCGGTGGTCCCTTTCATTCACAGATCCAAAGCTCCTCGGGTAACACAGATGGATGAGATACAAGATGTTATCCCTCTGCTCTTCATGAATGGCCTATCTACAAGGAAGGCGAAGAAGTCCATAAGTAAACTACTTGGCAATAAGGGCTTAAGTCAT
>CAYZUL010000103.1:0-7292 GCA_964481895.1 uncultured Nitrospirota bacterium
GTACCATCTTAAGGTATAAAAAGGTCTCGCCAGTCGTTCCTGCGGAATGGGTCAGCATTGATCAGCGACTTGTCCTTACGTTTCCCAATATAGAGATTATTGAGGGGTGAAGATATCACTAACTACATGCGTTCCTATATTTAATAATATCTTGACCTTCCTTTTAGAATAAAGACTTGCGGATGTCCTCCTCCCTCCCCTCTCTTAAACTTCTAAACTCCCTGATAAGTTCCTTTTCCTTCTCAGAAAGCCCCTTCGGGATCATGACCTGTATCCTGAAATATAGGTCGCCATCCCTCTCCCCATCTGATCCGGGAAGGCCCTTTCCCTTTAATCTCAATAATGATCCCGACTGGGTCTCAGGCGAGACCTTGAGTTTTACCTTCCCATTTAAAGTCGGAACAAGGATTTCTGTCCCCAATTCAGCCTCGTAGTCCCAAACAGGGAGGTTACAATAGATATCGTATCCCTCCGGTGTAAAGCACTTATGGGGTTGCAGCTTGATTGTTAAATAGAGGTCGCCCTTCTTCCCCCTTCCCTCTTCGCCCATACCGGCAAGCCTGATCTTTGAGCCCTCTTTCAGCCCTTTCGGTATCTTTACCTCAACGTTCTTTCTTTGTGATACCCTACCGGTACCGGAACAGCTACGACATACGGAGGCAGTATGAGATGATGTAGCTCCCCTTCCGTTACAGTATTGGCAAACCCCGGATACGTTCACCCCTATCGACTTCTTTACACTACCATACAACTCCTCCAGGGTAAGACGAATCTCCCCTTCGATGTCCGCCCCTTTTCTCTCCCGCTTTGGTGAACTCCGTCCCCCAAAAAAGGCCTCAAAGAAATCGTTCGGGTCAAAGTCTTCTCCGCCCTGCCACTCAAAATCCGGACGGGTATATTTTCTGGCGTATTCCTTGTTCCGGAGAATCTCCTCCCAGTTTGAGCCTAACTGATCATACTTCTTCCTCTTTTCGGGATCACCAAGAACCTCATTGGCCTCATTTATCTCCTTAAACCTCTCCTCGGCCTTCTTGTTCCCGGGATTCATGTCAGGGTGATATTTACGCGCAAGCTTCCTGTAGGCGGCCTTGATCCCCTGTTCACTTGCCCCCCTATCAACACCCAGTGTCTTATAATAATCCTTAAATTCCATAGCTAACTGCCGCCCCTATCATCTTTTGTTACTGCCTGCTCCGCCCTTCTAAAAATGAGATTCATCTCCTTCTCGTCTATCTCAATGAGATCGCCGGCCTTGAACTCGCCTTTCAGGATATTCATTGCAATCGGATTTAAGATATCCCTCTGTATTATCCTCTTTAGGGGTCTTGCACCAAAGACCGGATCATAACCCTCTGTTGCAAGATAGGTCTTGGCCCTTTCGGTAAGGAGGAGATCGATATGCCTCTCCATCAGCCTCTCCTTTAATCTCTTCAACTGGATATCGACTATGGCCTTCAGTTCCTCTACCCCAAGGGAATGAAAGATAATTATATCATCAATCCTGTTTAGGAATTCGGGTCTGAACTCGGCCTTGAGGGCGGCTGTTGCAAGATTTCTCATCTCAGCCTCGTCCTTCCCTCCTAATTCCTGGATATGCTGACTACCGATGTTTGATGTCATGATCACCACTGTGTTCTTGAAATCCGCCATCTTGCCTTTTCCGTCAGTCAGACGGCCGTCATCTAACACCTGGAGGAGGATATTGAAGACATCATGATGCGCCTTCTCGATCTCATCTAAGAGGATTACCGAGTAGGGTTTCCTCCTGACCGCCTCTGTAAGCTGTCCTCCCTCATCATAACCTACGTATCCTGGCGGCGCGCCTATCAGTCTTGAAACGGAATGCTTCTCCATATACTCGGACATGTCTATGCTTATCATGGCCTGCTCATCATCAAAGAGGAATTCTGCCAGCGCCCTTGCAAGCTCTGTCTTGCCGACACCGGTCGGCCCCATAAATATAAACGAACCAAGCGGCCGGTCAGGATCCTGGATCCCGGCCTTTGCCCTTCTCACCGCATCTGAGATGATAGAGATCGCCTCGTCCTGCCCGACAACCCGCTCCTTTAGTTTCTCTTCCATCCTCACCAGCTTTTCAATCTCTCCTTCGAGCATCTTTGATACCGGGATTCCAGTCCATTTGGACACCACCTCGGCTATATCCTCCTCATCAACCTCTTCCTTCAGCATCTTCATATCCCCCTGAAGGATCCGGAGATGCTGATTCTCGGCCTCAATCTGTTTGTCCAGGTCTATCAGTCTGCCATACCTTAATTCCGCGGCCCTTGCAAGATCGCCCTCACGCTCTGCCTTCTCAGATTCTGACCTGGCAGTCTCGATCTGCCCTTTTAGCTCCCTTATCTTCTGGATCGCCTCCCTCTCTGCCTGCCACTGCGCCTTCAACTTTCCCTTCTCTTCAAGGAGATCAGAGAGCTCCCTCTCTATCTTATCAAGTCTCGCCTTTGAAGCCTCATCCTTCTCCTTTCTTACCGCCTCGCGCTCTATCTCAAGCTGTCTTATTCGCCTCTCTATCTCATCAAGCTCGGAAGGCATGCTGTCGATCTCCATCCTGAGTTTGGATCCCGCCTCATCTATCAGGTCAATCGCCTTGTCAGGCATAAACCTGTCTGATATATATCTATGGGATAGGATGGCCGCCGCAACCAGCGCAGTATCCTTTATCCTGACGCCGTGGTGCACCTCATACCTCTCCTTAAGCCCGCGGAGTATGGAGATCGTGTCATCCACCGTAGGTTCATCAATTAGTATCGGCTGAAACCTCCTCTCTAAGGCGGCGTCCTTTTCTATGTGCTTTCTATACTCATCAATGGTAGTAGCGCCAATACACCGGAGCTCACCCCTTGCCAGGGCTGGTTTTAACATATTCGACGCGTCAACCGCGCCTTCAGCAGCGCCCGCGCCGACAAGGGTATGAAGCTCATCAATAAACAGGATAATCTCGCCCCCGGCCTCGGTTATCTCCTTTAAAACCGCCTTCAGTCTCTCTTCGAATTCACCCCTGTACTTAGCCCCTGCAATCAGCGCCCCCATATCAAGGGCAATAACCCTCTTGCTCTTTAACCCTTCTGGGACATCTCCGCTTACTATCCTCTGTGCAAGTCCCTCTGCTATGGCAGTCTTCCCTACACCCGGTTCACCGATAATGACCGGATTATTTTTTGTCCTCCTCGACAATACCTGAATAACCCTCCTGATCTCGCTATCGCGTCCTATTACAGGATCCAGCTTCCCTTTTTGCGCAAGCTCGGTAAGGTTGCGGCCGAAACGACTTAAGGCCTGATACTTCTCCTCTGGATTCTGGTCGGTTACCCGCTGGCTCCCTCTGATTGATGCAAGCGCGGTAAGCACCCTCTCCTTGGTTATGCCATGTCCCTTAAAAAGGATGGCCGCTGCCCCATCTTCCTCAATGGACGAGAGCAGGAGGTGCTCTGTGCTGACATACTCATCCTTAAGCCTTTCAGCCTCTTTTTCTGCCCTGCCAAAAAGGGCCTTCAGTCTTGGTGATATATATATCTGACCATTCGACCCCGTGGTTGTAACCTGGGGAAATCTCTTTATCTCACCTTCAAGTCCTTTTTTTAATGAATTGATATCAGTGCCGAGCTTCTTTAATACGGGAACTATTACCCCGTCTTCCTTGTTTATGAGCGCCAGGACCAGGTGTTCAACATCTACATACTGGTTTTGATGCTGCTCAGATATCTTCTGTGCATCCTGTACCGCCTCCTGGGCCTTTATGGTTAATTTATCTAATCTCATCGACCCTCCATTGCTAAGGTATTATATACCTATCCCTTCTCTATCTTTATCTTCACAACCTTGCCCTCCCTCTTTTTATCCGCATCCGCCTGCGGCTCCATTAATCCGGCCTTAATCAGCATCTCCCTTTCCATCTCGCGCATCATCCTGTCTACCGTCTCCCCCATATCGACACTTATCTGCATAAACCTCCTCCGCACACTCACTATAAGTTCCACTCCCGCCAGGTTAACTCCAACCTCCCTTGTGAGATGCATAATAGTCCTCACATCTTCTATGTCCCTCTGGGAGTAAAGACGGGTGTTGCCTTCTGTCCTGGAGGGTGAGATCAAACCCTCTCTTTCATAGAGCCTTAGGGTTTGGGGATGCACCCCAAGGAGACGGGCTGCAACACCGATCGTATATAATGGTTTGTCTTTTTCATCCATAGCCATGCCCAATCTTGCTTATATGCTTTCAACAGGTATCTGTTTCGGCTTTAGGTTTTCGACCTTTAGAAGTTTCACCTCAAGTATACCGTCCTTCAGCTTCGCATTGATCTTTGCCTGATCTACAGAGCCGGGAAGAGTAAATGACCTATGAAAACTTCCATAGGATCGTTCTACCTTATGATAATTTTCTTTTTTTGTATCCTTTTCAAACTTCCTCTCCCCTCTCAGAGAAAGCATATTATCTGCAATCTCGAGATTAACATCGGATAGGTCGATACCGGGCAATTCTACCTTGATAACAATCTCTTTGTCGGTCTCAAGGATGTCTACAGCAGGATACCATGTCCCTGTCGGGATATCGGCCCCTTTACCGGCATACGGGGAGACCGAATCCTCAAAAAGCTTATTCATCTTCTCCTGAAGAGATACGAGGTCCATAAAAGGTTCCCATCTTAACATCTTCATAGCTCCTCCTTTATTATAGTTAATATAACTTATCTTATGTTGATCATAGTATAAAATATGATAGTAATGTTGTCAAGTTTTGGCAAAAAGACTTGTAATGGGATTATTTTCTTTCAATCAGTAGGGATATTATGTTATTTTTTTATAATTATGATACTGGCAAGACCGAAAGGTAGATCCATCTGAAGACCGATCCCTCACCAGGCTCTCCATTTTACGTCGTCTTAATAAAACCTTCAAAGTATGACGATGACGGCTATGTCATACGCTGGCTTAGATCGTCAGTACCAAGCAACAGTCTGGCCTGTCTCTACACACTGACAGAAGACGTAGGATCCTCACACCTGTTAGGAAAGGATTGCGAAATCCATATAGATGCCTACGACGAGTCCAACTCCCGGATCCCCGTACGGAAGATCATAAACATGATAAAAAAGGCCAACGGCAAAGGGGTTATATGCCTTGTCGGGGCTCAGACCAATCAATTTCCAAGGGCAATGGATCTTGCCAGGCGCTTCAAGAGAGAAGGGATCAGGACATTAATAGGGGGATTCCATGTAAGCGGATGTGTCTCCATGCTGCCCGATCTGCCTGCGGAACTTAAGGATGCCATATCTGAGGGGATTACCCTTGTCGCAGGAGAGATAGAGGGGAGGTGGGGTCGTATCCTGATGGATGCCTACTCAGGAAAACTTGCGCCTATCTATAACCTGCTTGATGAAAAACCCCCTCTTAAAGGGTCTCCGCCGCCTATAATGCCAACGGAACTAATAAAGCGGTACGTAGGTAAGCTGACCACCATAGATGCCGGACGGGGCTGCCCATTTGAGTGCAGTTTCTGTACTGTAATCAATGTCCAGGGTAGAAAATCCAGGGGCCGCACAGCGGATGAGGTCGAGAGTGCAATAAGAGAGAATTTTAAACATGGGATCAGGCAATATTTTATCACAGACGACAATTTCTCAAGACATCGTGATTGGGAGGAGATCCTGGACAGGATTATCCTCCTCCGGGAGAAAGAAAGTATTGGGATAAGGTTTATTATCCAGGTTGATACAGCCTGCCATAGGATACCCCGTTTCATAGAAAAGGCGGCAAAGGCCGGCTGCAGTAAGGTATTCATCGGACTTGAGAATATAAACCCTGAGAGCCTTAAGGGAACAGGTAAAAAACAGAACAACATAGAACACTACAAAGAGATGCTGATGGCATGGAGGAGGGCCGGCGTTATCACCTGTGCAGGATATATCATCGGCTTCCCTGATGACACCTACGAGTCTTTTATGAAGGACCTCGAAGTAATCAAGCATGAACTTCCACTTGATCTCATGGAATTCTTTATCCTTACGCCTCTGCCCGGATCTGAAGACCATAGGCGTCTTTATGTTGACAGGGTATGGATGGATCCTGATCTCAACAGATATGATACCGAACATGCCATCGTCCGACATAATAAGATGTCCGAAGAGGAATGGAAAAGGGCCTATCATTCTGCCTGGGAATCCTTTTACAGTCCACAACATATAGAGACTATCTTCAGGCGGGCAGGCGCCTCTCGCTTAAGTCTTGGCAAACTGACAGGCCAGGTACTCTGGTTTTATGGAAGCGTCAAATATGAAGGAGTACATCCACTTCAGGCCGGGATATTAAGGATGAAAGACAGAAGGTCCAGGCGGCCCGGCCTCCCCCTTGAAAATCCGCTCATCTTCTATCCAAGACAGCTTTGGGAACTTATCAGGTGCGCTTATTCCATGGCCGGTCTCGCATGGAGAATCCACAGGATAAGAAAGCGCGTCCAGCAGTCACCTGACTACCGCAGTTACACCGATTCCGCCATGGAACCGGCCTTATCCTCCAGGGAGACAGAGGGCATGTCTTGACAATTGGGATAAACTCATATTAAATATCCCTAAATCATATTCTTAATATTGATAGCTCTGAATAGGTATATCAATTGAGAGGATTTCATGATAAAAGGAAAAGATAAAAAAGCCCGTTTCCTGTATGTAAAAGGGAGATGGGCTTTTTATTATCTGAATATGGGCTCATGATTATCCTCCTAACCTCCCCTTAACCTAAGAGGAGGAAAGAGGGAAACTACAATTAGAGGTTTGATGCCGAGGGCATGAAGGGATAGCCGGTCAGCGATTGGCACAGGCTTGGGATCATAGGAAATCAGCATTCAGCGGTCAACCTCATGCCTTTACTTAAAACGACCGGGAATATCTAAAAAATGTGGAATCATTCAATTAACTGAAATAGATGGAGGCAGCAATGGAAAAATACTCTTCACTTGTACCTGTAGAATTTATTGAAAAAAAGATTTTGATGATAAGAGGGCATAAGATTATGCTTGATGCTGACTTGGCAGATATCTACGGTGTAACAACGAAACGGCTTAATGAGCAAGTGAAGCGCAACCTCGATCGATTCCCTGAAGATTTCATGTTTCAACTGACAAAAAAAAGAGAAAGCGGAGGTGGTCGCAATTTGCGACCACCTCAAAAAGCTTAAGTTTTCACCGACTCCGCCATATGCCTTCACAGAACATGGAACAATTATGAGCTAAGCTGAAAAAAGTGGACACGAAAGTTTGGTAAAATACAAAACAAACTG
>CAYZUL010000104.1:0-6978 GCA_964481895.1 uncultured Nitrospirota bacterium
ACTAGAACCTAGAAACCGAACTTTTCATAAGCCTTGACATATGTAAAGTTAAGGCGTAAACTTTATATATAAATTTTTATATGAAAACTTGCAAACAATGAAAGAATCGATTTTCAAAGCTGGTACATATATACAGCAATATAATTACAAGAGCTTCTCTCCATCTATTATTAATCGTCCTTTTAAGTGGTCAGACCCAAAGATTGATGTATTGCTGGAAGAGGCAACACGATTTTTAGGTGAACTAAACGCCTATTCTCTGCTCGTGCCTGATGTCGATATTTTTATCCGTATGCACGTTTTAAAGGAGGCGACAACTTCAAGCAGGATTGAGGGGACAAAGACCGGTATAGATGAGGCTCTTCTGCCAGAGGAGGAGGTTGATCCTGAGAGAAAGGATGATTGGACTGAAGTGCAAAATTACACCAGGGCGATGAATTTTGCTATTGCCGAATTAGAGAGGCTTCCGCTTACTATGAGGTTGTTAAAAGAGGCGCATAAGATTCTACTTGCAGGTGTTAGAGGAAAACATAAGAGCCCTGGAGAAATACGCAACAGTCAGAATTGGATCGGAGGTGCCAGCCTGCAAGATGCTTTTTTTATTCCGCCCCATCATAATGAAGTGCCGGAACTTTTAAGTGACCTAGAGAGGTTTTGGCATAACGAAGAAATTGTTATTCCGCATCTGATTAAGCTAGCAATCAGCCACTACCAATTTGAAACTATCCATCCTTTCTCAGATGGGAATGGACGTATCGGCCGGCTATTGATCACCCTTTATTTAGTTTATCAAGGGCTTCTTCAGAAACCGACCCTTTATTTATCAGACTTCTTTGAAAGAAATAAAGGGGCATATTATGATGCCCTCACGGTTGTCAGAACCTCTAATAACCTGGAGCATTGGATAAAGTTTTTCCTGGTCGGTATGGCAGAAACAGCAAAAAATGGGAAGATGACCTTAGAAAAAATAATAACCCTCAGGAATAGATCTGAACAGAAAATTATGCCCCTTGGCAAGAGGGCAAAGGTAGGACAGGAACTCTTAAAACATTTATTTTCCCAACCCATCATGAATGTAAATCAGATATCAGAAAGATTGGAGATCGCACACCCATCGGCAAGTACATTAGCAAAAAAATTTCAAGACGTAGGAATTCTCAATGAAATTACAGGTTTTAAAAGAAACCGGCTTTTTGTCTTTTCCGAATATCTAGGTCTATTCGGCAAATAGAGGCTTCGGAATTTTTCAAGATCCGGCTTTCCATATCCCTCCTATTCCGAAACCGCCACTACGGATCTATCAAGCCCTGTGTTTCCAGTAGCTGGATCATAGGAATAGACAATTATCTCATATAATCCCGTACGGGTAACCTCAAATTCTGCCTCGAATGTACTTTTCTTGCCGGCAAATCTAAGAGGTATAGTGCCGGAGATCCCTCCGTCATGTCTTATTATGGCCTTTATCTCATATTTGTTTGCATCCCATAACCCGCCAGGCTCTGTAGGACAGCCGCACATCATCACTATATTTGCCTTAATAGGAATAATGGCCTTACCCTCAGCAAGTCTTATCCCTTCAGGGGTCTGAGGCGTCATGAGATCGACGGCAAAACCAGGAATCTCGACTATTATCCCATCCCCTATAATATCTTTTCCGGGTATTAACCAGACCTGGGTTGAGCTTTTAACCATCGATTGTCTCTGGGAATAGGGCGCATATACTTCAACGGTGATCAGCCTTGATTCTTCGATATCCATACTTGTCTCAAATTTGGCGCTAGAGGGGTCAGACAGCGGACTCCCCCTCTTTATGGGCTCCAATATCAGCTTCTTTGTATCACCTGTCCCGCCAACGGTGAAACCCTCTTTAATAACATCGCCGGTATCCCCATCTTTGATCACAACCTTTGCCCCACCAATTGAGCTTCCTATGAATTTGGCATCCCTCGACCTGGCCCTGACCACGATCTTTGTTTCCACTGCCTCTGATATGTTTGCAAACAAGATTCCCGCAAGCAGGATAACTCCTATTATCAACTTCATTTTATCCTCCTCCACCCTTTTCTCATTTTGCTCCATCAAGGCCAATGCTTTACCTGATTGTTATCTCTGGGACAAAAGGACCTTTAATTCCGCAATATGCTCCTCTTCATCCATTATAAAATGCCTGAGCTCATGCTCTAATGTCCAGAAGGAATAGGTGAGATTGGCTTTTTCAGTCTTTATTTTTTCCATGATCTGGGTGTAGTAATCGATTCCCTCTTGTTCGCCTTTAATGGCTATTTCCAAGAGTTGTTCAACTGTTTTCCCCTCCCCTGAGCGGGTCTCTGCTATCCCCATTGACGGGACACCTCCAAGGTAATCGGCGATCAGGGTCCTTAGTTTCTTCTGATGTTTGAGTTCGTCTTCGGCAATCTCCCTCAACCTTGCGATCAGGGGTTCGGCATTTAAACCGCTGATAAGCTCCGCATGGCTTGCATATTGTAGATGGGCGGCATTCTCAAGCTCCAGGGCATGGTTTAACATCTTTATTAATTCCTTTGTTCCCTTTGTCTCTTTCATAGCCTTTACCTCCTGGATCCTCTGGGTTTGTCTGATTGGGATAACCTAATATTCCCTTATTCCTAAAGTTTATTATCTAAACTCAGTCGAATTTATTAACGAAATTATATTAGCAGATAGCATGCTTATTTTCCACCCCTCAGTGTTAATTCATAATACAATAGGCTTTCTAATTTCAAAATATCAATAAAATGTTTTTTGAAGTAGATGCCTAATGTAAATCCTGTAAATATGAGCCCTGTCATGGAAAGGAAATGCTTATTTTATCAGAATAAACCTTGACATCTTGGTGGATCGGATATAAGATTCATACAATAGTAGAATAAGTTTAAAATCAAAAAAGACATTTTATATCAAGAGATCCCTTCCATTTAGCTTTAACCATGCCCGCCGGCCATTATAATCAGGCATGATGGTTCTGACTTTATTCCAGAAATGCTCAGAGTGATTCTTCACTTCCAGATGCACAAGTTCATGTACTATTACATAGTCAATAATCTCCATAGGCGCCATAATCAGCGGCCAGCTGAAATTCAAATCCCCCCTGGGACTGCATGAACCCCATCGTCTTTGGGCATTTGATATCTTTAAAGAAGCTGGTTTGTACCCTGTTATTTTGGAAATCTGCTCACATCTCTCGGTGATCTTCTTTCCCGCTTCATCTTTGTACCATTTGATAAGTGTCTCCCTGATTGTTGATGGTTCAGAAATATTGACCTCTATCTCATCTCTTAAAACAACCGGTTGAGGTATGTTGGTTTTAATGCTCAGCGGGTAACTTCTGCCGAGAAACAAAAATGATTCGCCATTTACAAACTCTTTATCAGGCAAGGAGGGTTTTAATTTGTTCTCCATTATCTTTTTCCTCACCCATCGCTCTTTTTGCTTAACTATACTAATAATATATGATTCAGGGGTTGTAATCGGGGCCCGGACTATAAGCCTTGCATCCCGGGTTACAACAAGTGCAATCGTTCTCCTTTTGGTTCGGATGATATTATCTATCTTGATGTTTTCCATAGACATGAAATACCGGCTCCATTATCTTTTGACCAAAATTTATACGGTTATTAAATATGTCAGCATTACCCTATTGCCCCATCTTAATTATCTATGGGCCCTTGGTGGCCAAGACAAAGGGGATTGGACCGGTTCTGGACCTTTGGTTGCGATTGATCAAAACTAATTTTCCTTCTTAAGGATATCGTGAGTACCTACCCTCCTAAGGACGTAGGTATCACCTTTTATCTCAAAGGTAAATCTATAACCTTTAGAGATCCTCCCCTCCCAAATCTGCTCCATTCCTTGCATCTTCTTTACTCTTAAAGATGGATGATGGGGATCTTTAATTAAAAGATCAATTGACTTCCATGCCCTCTCTTGAATATCAGGGGGAAGGTTTAATAGGTCTTTATAGAAGCGCCTGGTAGGATTAATCTCTGACAAGGGTACCCTTTTTCTTTTCAAAGTGCCTCTTCATTTCTTTTGAAGATGAGAAGGGACCATAAACCCTGCCTGTCTTAATATCCTCCTCTGCCTCCCTCTCTTTTTCCTGCCATTCCTTTGTCCAGAACCAGACCTGATCCCTTGGGATCTTAATAGTCTTTACAGGGATTAACATTGCACAGTTACCTTCTACCCTGAAATCTACCTCATCCCCTGGCTTAAGATTAAGGCTCGTCCTCACCTCTTTTGGTATGGATACCTGCCCTTTGGTGCTTATCTTCATATAACCCTCCAATCGTCTTACCCTCTTACTGTCTTACTATACATCATATTTAAGTGACCTTTCAAGATGTATGATCCTTATCACGGAATAAGAGATGCTTACTTTTTCATAAAAACCTTGACAACCTGATGGGTCGGATATAAGATTCATTCGTGAAATAAGTTTCAAAGTGAATGTTAGCCTACATTGGGTGAATAAATATGGATAAGACATTGTTGCGTATATTTCAGCGTGAGGTGGAGCGTCAATGCAAGTTTTCTTTGATTGCTGTGCAGGATTTAGAACAATCGTTAAAAGTAAATGATTCAGATCGCATCTGGTATGCCGTACAAGCGCTTCTTGTGGCTGCCGGAAACATCTCAAAGCTGCTTTGGCCACCTATGCCTTTGACGCCTAATAGAGGAGAAGAGTTGAGAGCAAGTCTTTCAGTTAAAGACAGATCTCCTTTAGAGTCAAGAACCTTTCGAAATCATTTTGAGCACTTTGATGAACGGTTAGAGAAATGGGCATCATCATCAAAGAGGCGTAATTTTGCTGACTCGAATGTGGGACCACTAGGAATGATTGTTGGTTTAGATGGCAAGGATTACATTCGAAACTTCGATACCCCACTAACTTCGAGGTAACTTTTCGTGGAGACACCTTTAAACTCGAGCCGATGTGACCCCTGCCGTCAATTGGTGTCCACTATTGACGGCAGGGGTCACATAACCGGCATCTCATCCCATGCGCGGCCTTCAAGCATCCTGCCTGCCTTTTTCTTGTTTGTACCACCCCATTGTTTAAAGAAAAATGGTACTTTGGCCTTCCGGCATTGATTTCGGATATCTACTACCCATGCCCTATCCATCGGCTTGGCCCCTGGACCTGATTCTCCACCAACAATAACCCAATCTATCCCTTTTAGATTTAGATCTGGCAGAGGTCTGAGGTCAGTAGTCCTCATACCGGCAATGAGGGAAGACCTTTTCAAGAAGACATTTATTGGCATCTTCTTCGTAAACGAATACGTCCTCACGGTCGCCAACCGACCTGCGAAGTTCATCGGCCTTGCCGCCGTGCAAGTCGATCAGGTGAAACTCGTTAAAAGGGGGCGTAACAGCGAGCGCATTGAGAGGGCTGCCTGCAACAAACTCGCCGGTTCGCTTCGATACGTGCAGGCCAGCCCCAGCAAACGCGTCTATATAGATGTGGTTCCTGATGATTGAACGCTGTTTATTCATAATCGTCGAGTAAGCACTTGCATACTCGCGAACAATGTCGAGTTTAACTTCCGACCAGTAGCCGATTTCATCGGGCCTGAAGGATTTCATGCTACCGACTCGAATGCGGCACGAGGCCCGAATCACGTTCTTCGCATCCCAGGGGTCATTAATCTCCAAAAAGGCCCACCTTCTGAAGCCGCAGTGATTATTAACGGCGGGAACCCAGAGGGTGGGGGCTGCTGCTACTTTAGCGGCCTTATCTTTTTTCTTCTAGCGGTTACCTATCCATTCGGTATCAAATGGAAGCCGCTTGCCTTTCTTCTTTGGTTGAGCGACAGGAATAAAATAGGAGCTGATACGGCGGGCATTGATGATCTCATTAGTTATTCCCTCATCAGAGAATTTGAAATGCCGGGTCGGTTCAGAGAATGGAGAGTTAAGAATCGGATTCTCAATTACGACTTGCCCCATAAGGTATCCTCTTTAAGAATAGGCAGATCGTAGTTTAAAACGAAAGGAATGTCAACTTTGTTCAGTTAGCATATCAGTTGATATAAAGGACACAAAAAAACACGGGACTCGTTAATCCTCATAATTGTCATAAATTTAAGATAGAAAAATAGAGGCCAGCCTCAACCACTTAATATTGCTATGTAATTGAGGCAGGCCACATAAGAAAATAATCATATCCGGCAGAGCCGGATTTAAGAGGCCTTCTGCGCGTATTTTTCCTTTTCCTTCTGATAGGCATCCCTTCCGGCACTATATGCAGCCTTTACCTCACTCACCTTCTCTCCTATAAACTCCCTGGCTACACCGGCCTCTTCCTCTGCCTTTTCAATTGCTGCCTCATACCCCTCCATCATCCGGCCTCTTATCTTATCAGCTGTCTCCCTTACCTTCTTTCTTGTCTCAACTCCTGCGGCAGGGGCATATAAAAGGGCAATACCAGCCCCTATTAGTCCACCCAAAAAGAAGGCCAAGCTTACCTCAAGTATAGTAGAACCCCTATTTTCTGACATTTTCCTCCCCCTCCTTTCTTAATTTCCCAATGCCTGACCTTATAAAGGCTATCAGGCCTGCCAGCGCTGCTAATGGTGTTTTCAATTGACCAAACCCGTTTAATACCCCTTCCAGCCCCTTAACCTGTTTTTTTGCCAGTTCAGAGAGCTCTTCAATAGACCTGGCTGTCTGTCGGAGCTGGATTATGGTGGGGATCAGATATATCACCAGGATAAAAAAGGTGATAGCAATAAAGAATATTGAAAGCTCCATCAGACTTATAGTCAATGTCACAGATCCCCTTTTTCAGGTATATATAACCATATCTATATATCTATTATATATTAGGATCTTCCTATATGCCACTAAAACAGCACTATTTGATAAAATTATTACCATATGGCTTAATCTGGTCTTATACCAACTTGCCTTCATTCGGCTACCTGCGTTGGCTTCGTCGTCGGCTCCTCAACGTACAAA
>CAYZUL010000105.1:0-6645 GCA_964481895.1 uncultured Nitrospirota bacterium
CCTTCATTCGGCTACCTGCGTTGGCTTCGTCGTCGGCTCCTCAACGTACAAACAGTACGCCTGCGTCGCCTCCTCCTCGCCGCCTTGGTATCCTGTTGAATCCTAATTGGTATTCGATGCTTTTCAAAGAGGGGCTGCCGGGGCAAGAAATATCGCCTTGACAGTCCCTCCTTATTATTACCCCAGGTAGATTTTATTACCTGAGTAGAGCCAGTACCTGCTGCGGCAGTGAGTTGGCCTGCGCCAGGATCGATATACCTGCCTGCTGTAATATAGATTGCTTTGTAAACTCCGCTGTTTCTTGAGCAAAATCTGCATCCTGAATCCTGCTCCTTGCTGCAGACACGTTTTCAGATGTCGTCTGCAGGCTAGCCATTGTCGTTGAAAATCGGTTCTGAACAGCACCTAAAGTAGCACGGGAACTGTTGATTGTAGCAAGGGCCGAGTCAAGAACCGTCAGGGCGCTTGTTGAGCCTGAAGCAGTGGTAAGATCAAGGGAAGAAACACCTGCACCGACAGTCGCTGTGGCAGCCGTTAAACCCGCTGTTAAGCCTGCTTCAGCCACCTGAGCGCCACCAATTGTGATACCCGCAGATGAGGAGGAAGATAGATTAATCGAGCTGCGAGTGGTTGCAGCCGATAAACCGCTATCGCCGGCTGCTGTGACAGCAATGGTGATATTCCGGCCATCGCTCGCCGTTAGGGTATAATTGGCACCGCTGCTGGTAGCAGTTACACCAGTTTGAGCACTTACTGCATTGAAGGCAGCGGCCATTTCACTTGCAGCAACTGTGGCATTAGCGGTGATTGCTACAGTGCCTATAGAAACACCATTAACAGTCACACCAGTCGGATCGGCACCAACGGCTGTAGCCGTAAATGATACGCTGGTTGCATCAACAGTCGCTGTAACCCCTGTTTGCCCAGATACCGCATTAATGGCATTAGCCTTAGCGATAGCGCTGGCATCTGCCTGAGTAGATGACACACCATCGGATGTACTTGCACCCACATTATAACCATTAAGGATAATCCCCCCTGCGGTAAGGGCGGTTGCTGTCACAGCGGTGGGGTTAGTTATGCTTGTGGAGTAGCTCGATCCAGACCCAACCCCAAGGGCGTTCGATCTGGCACTAGAAATAGATGCGATGGTGATCTGGTTAACGCTGCCGCCGTCAGCACCCACTTGGAAGGTTTGCGAGACAAAAGTCCCATCCAACAGGGCTACGCCGTTGAATTTCGTGGCTTGTGCCACACGGTCTATTTCAGAAATCAACTGTGATGCCTCTGTATTCAGGGCCGCACGATCCGTAGAGCTGTTTGAGGCATTGGCAGACTGCACAGCCAACTCACGGATACGCTGCAGGTTATTAGTGATCTCTGTCAGGGCTCCTTCTGCAGTCTGAGCAAGGGAAATACCGTCATTGGCATTTCTTACCGCCTGGTTCAATCCTCTGATCTGCGATGTAAACCTTGTAGAGATGGCAAGTCCTGCCGCATCATCCTTGGCGCTGTTGATCCGTAATCCCGATGATAGCCTCTGAAGTGCGGTTGCCAATGAACCCTGAGAACGGGTTATATTCCTCTGTGCATTAAGTGATGCCATGTTTGTATTGATCTGTAATGACATGATACTATCCTCCTTGAATTATGGAGACCCTATTTGTCTCCCGGGCATCCCTGCCCATTGTTAAAAAACAAATCCATAATCCCTTACACCAGAATCTCATCCCCCCTTTCCTATCTGGATAAACAGGCCTGCTCTTCATGCTCTATTTATCGGAAAGGGCAGAATAAAACTTTAGTATGTAAGAGAGGATAGGCCCGATTCCTGGAATATCGGGTACTTACATGTATATCCGGAGTCGGGCAGCACCACCTGTTTCCCCTTTCGGTTGGCAAGATTTATCACAAGGGGTCCCTGGAGATTGGCTGTAATCCCCTGCGAATCCCTATTAGGTATTGTCAGTATTACAAGGACACATAGTTCGGATTCATCCCTGATATCAATGTCGGCTATCTCTTTTTTCCTGATCGATGATCTATAATCCGGCTTAAAGGGAAGGGGGTCCATTACAACAAAGGCCATATCCTTATCATCTACTGCCTGAAGCCAGCCGAATGGGAGGTCGCTATTATTTTCAAGGAGTACATATCTTTTTTGTTCCGGGAATCCTAGGATACCGTTAGGGAATTCTATTAACTTATCTTTTATTACTTCGATCTCACCGAACCTTGTTGTATCTATCTTCACCCCGTCTCCTCCGCTTTATTGTTCCTCTTTAATTTTTCCATAACTAGCTCAAGGTGCTCAGGCAAGGCCGATGAGGCCCTTCGGTTCTCATCCAGTATCCTGGCATAGATCTCATCCCTGTAAACCGGACTGTTTGCAGGCGCCTCTACCCCGATCTTTATATGATTTCCCTTGACTTCGAGTACGACGACCCTGACATCATCGCCGATCCTTATCCCCTCCCCAACCTTTCTTGTAAGTATTAACAAGGGTATTTACCTTAAGAAATCGAGCAGTGTCAGTTCAACGATCCTTGCCGAAGATGCCTTGGAGGCCTCGAGTACATTCTGCTGCATGGCAAGATCCGAAACAGCCTTAATGATATCGGCATCTTCCAGGCCTGATTTGAGATTCTTTATTTCAAGCTTAAGATCCTCTGTATTGGACATGGTCGAATCAAGCCTGTTCAACCTTGCACCTATATCACCCCTTCCGTTTAATATTATGTCACTGGCAGTATCAAAACTATCCAGACTGCTCCTGATTTGATCACCATCATTGTTTTCAAGATTGGTCTTAAGGTCATTTAGAAGCGTAAAGATATCTATGCCGCCTCCAGCGCCCTTAAAGAGGCTGTCGCCAGGCAGATTGGTCTGTATGGTCGCATCCGGACCCACCGCGACCATTATCTCGCCGCTGTCTCCAGAATAAGCTCCCGCAGTAGAAAATGGCTCTGTCTGTGTCTTGTACCCGGAAAAGATATACCTGTCTCCAAGCTTTGTGTTTGCAAGTTGCACAAGCTCCTCAAAGAGGTTCTGTACCTCTATGGAGGCAGACTGCCTGTCGTTAGCATTCATCGTATCATTGCCCTGGGCAACCGCTAACTCCTTTGCCCGGATTAAAATATCGCCAACCCCGCTCAGGGTAGAATCAGAGACACCAAGGAACCCAATGGCATGGTCAATGTTCTCTGTGTATTGATCGCTCCTCGATATAAGCTCATCATACTCCAGTATCTTCGAGAGCGAGACAGGATCGTCAGATGGCTTATTTATCTTCTTCCCTGTCGATACTATATTCTGAAGTCTGAAGAGCTCACTCGAATTCCTCTGGAGATTCCTTGTAAGACCGTCAAGCAATAACCTGTCAGTCACCCTCATATATCTCTACCTCTTAAGATCCAGAATGGTTTGAAACAGCTCATCTGCCGTAGTGATCAGCCTGGCTGCTGCCTCAAAACCCCTCTGAAATTTTATAAGGTTAACCGTCTCCTCATCCAAAGAGACCCCGGATACCTCTTCTCTCCTCGCATCAAGCTGTTCAGTCACAAACCTCTCGGCTGATAAGGCCCTGCTGTTCTGACTGGATATGGTACCTGCCTCCTCAACTATCCCATTGTAAAAACTGTTAAAGGTCGTAGTGCTGTTATTTAAGGTCAGGTCGTCCTGGAGTTGGGCAAGGGCTAATGCATTTCTGTTGTCCCCAGGAAGTGAGGCAGGGTCCTGTGCGGCCGCAACCTTGTTCGGGTCAGAAAGCGAGACGGACATCCTGCCTGCCTGCCCATCCGTGACAGAGACAGCAAATATATCTCCTGCTGCCGGCGCCCCGGTATTATCTGTAATTACAACCCTTATCCCATCAACATCTATATTACCCCCGGAGGTATAGGTATTCCCTGTTGATACCGTGGTATTATTAGTAGTATTGACGATATCGAAGTTTGAAGGAGAGGTAAACCTGATCTCGTAATTATCAAGGGTAAGGAGAGAGAAATCGAGTATAGTTCCGCTATCTATGGACGCATTGCCGCTGTTGGTAGATGGTGCGCCTGTAGTCGTAGTAAGGGGAGAAAAGAAATCATTGCCTGTGGTAGAATCAAGACCAAAACCGGCATTGTGGAGGATATTAACCTCGTTGGTAATCGATGCCGCAAGGAGATCCAGCTTTCCGGACAGCTCCGGTGCAACCTTGTCCCTTATGTTGAGCATCCCCGCTATGCTTCCATTCTTTATATTTTCTGTTATATTAACCATCGGACCTGAGCCGGGATTAAAATAGATGTCAGTGAATCCATCAGTATCGCTATTCACTCCACCTGACAGGCTCCTTGCCGTCGAGCCCTCAACCAGAGGGTTTCCGCCTCCGACCATCACGGTCACCTGTCCTAGGTCATTCTCAAAATAGCTGATGTCTATCTTGCCGGAGAGATCATTTAAGAGCCTCGTCCTTTCGTCGCGAAAGTCATTGGCGTTCTCACCATTTATCTCTGCATGACTTATCTTCTCGTTTAAAACAGCAATCTGCGAGGCAAAGCCATTTATGTCATTAATCGCACTTCCTATACCTGCATCCATATCCTTCCTTACCTGGGAAAGATCTGAAGCAGCCTTACTTATCGTCTCAGACAGGGTCTCTCCCTGAGATATGACATCAACCCTTTCTGTATACCCCTGAGGATTGTCGATGAGCCCCTGGACGGCATTGAAAAATCCATTTATAGCCTGACTGATCCCCGAACCCTGGGTATCACTGAAGATTGACTCTATCCTGTCAAGTGCAGAGGCCCTAGCCTCAAGGTTACCAAGCATGCCCGTCTCACTGTTTATCTGGGATTCAAGGAGGCTGTCTACCATCCTCCTTATCTCGGTAATCCTTACACCTGTCCCTACCTGGCCAGGCTGACTATCAATCGGTCTTGTCTCCTCAAAGACAGGAACCTGCCGGGAATACCCCTTTGTATTTGCATTGGAAATGTTTTGCCCTGTAATCCCGAGGGCCTTTTGGTTTGCCAGGAGTGCGAGCCGGCCTATCTCAAACAGTCCACTGATCCCAGCCATATACTACCCCCTTCTTGAGAGTATCTTCCCGCTCTTCTCCTCACCCCTCATAAGACCGGTCGGCATATAGATGGGAAGCGGGGAGATAAGGGAATTTAGATATGATATAGACCCCTTGATGTAGCTCAGGGACTTTTCAATCAGGAGACCATTTACATAATTAATCTCCTCAATCGATTCAACAAGGGAAGAGAGCCTTGTATAGCACGAGAGGAGATTTCCCTTCTCCGAATCGGAAATCCTGCTGATCAGGGTTGTAATTGTTACCTCGCCGTGCTTAAGATCTAGTAGGGGGGCTATCTTGTCTATTAAGTCCAGCCTCGCCCTCTCTAAGACCTTTAATCTCAGCAGTAGGGTTTCCTTCCTGTTATTGCTGACATAAAGTCCTTCAAGGGATAATTCCGTCATTACCCTCCTCTCATCATGGAGAAGCCTGTGTAATTCCTGGTACAGCGCTATCTCCTGGTGGAGGATAGAGAGTAAACTATCGATTAATGTCTCAATATTTGCCATTTTCTACCCATATCATTAAGGGGGCTTGCGTCGCCCCCTCCGCCGGCAAAACCGGATGGAGACGCCCCCTCAACGCTCTCCTTGCTCGCTGGTTAAAGGATTGAATCTATGACCCCTTCTCCTATTATCTTAGCTGCAACCTTCTCTCCCTTGATGTTATAAGTACCTGCTTCTATTGCTTTTTTTGCGTCATCCACCTTCTTTATCCTTATATCTGGGAGGGAGTCGATCTCTTTTTTGATCTGCTGGGCAGCCTTAGCCTTCGAAGAGATATGGGCCTGATCGGCGCCTCCAGTCCCGTTTACGGCCGATTTCTCCTGTGCCCGATCTTTCTGTACCTCCTTTACGCCCTGCATATAGGCATTGAGGTCTTTCATCGGATCATGGTTGTTTATCTTCATCTCTTCCCCCTCTCTTTTATTGGTATATTATCCTCTGTCCCTTTATCGGCAGGATATCGATTAGACTTTAGGGTGCCGGAAAGTTCACGGATAATTATATCTGAGAGTCCTATTCCTCCCGATTCGACCATGCTATTTGCAAGCTCTTCGTCCTGAAAGGATCTATATATCTCCTCTCCCCTCCCACCGCCAAAGAGGCTATCAGCCGGTACGGTCTTCCTCATTTCCTTAAGCATATATGAGATAAAATAGGACTCGAATTCCTTTGCTGCCTTCTTTAGATCATCTTTACCCCTCTCCCCTTCGTGGAGAGTCGAAGGGTGAGAGATATTTCCTGACAATATAGACCCTATATCCATTTTCCCCGCCTATATAATCTCAAGCTCTGCCTGCAGTGCCCCTGCCGCCTTCATTGCCTGGAGTATCGCAATCAGATCCCTGGGTGTTACCCCTATCGCATTTAATGCCCTGACAACCTCTCCAATACTCACACCTCCATCCACCAGGAGGAGCTGACCCTTCCCTTCTTCTACCGTCACCTCCCTCTGCGGCACCACAACGGTCTGTCCCTTGGAAAAGGGGAGGGGCTGTGATACCTGCTGTTCCGTCCTTATCTGGATGGTAAGGTTGCCATGGGAGATGGCCACTGTTGAGATCCTGA
>CAYZUL010000106.1:0-6400 GCA_964481895.1 uncultured Nitrospirota bacterium
AACCGGACAGATCATTTGCTATAAAAACCGGACATCTTGACTTGCTACTAACAGTGTTTTTTCAAGCATATCTTGTATCCTCCTATAGCCCCGTATTCTACTAACCCCTAATGTCGCATATGCATCTTAACTTATCCAGAGGGATCTTTGATCGCACTTACAGGCCGAGAAAGGGCTGTTTGACATCAATAATATCAGGTGTTATTATTTTATTAAAAGTAACATAAAATGAATACAAAAAATAAAAAAAATAGCACCAGGCAAAAGACGATCAGATTCGGGGTCTCGCTCGGGGGTGATCTCCTAAGGAGCTTTGACGGGCATGTAAGAGAGAAGAACTACACAAACAGGTCAGAGGCGATCAGGGATCTTATAAGGGATAACCTTGTCAGTCAGGAATGGGAGGAGGGGAAGGAGGTTGTAGGGACTATTACGATAGTCTACGACCATGATATCAGGGAGTTGGCCGACGGCCTGACAGACCTCCAGCATGAATCCGGGATGGTTCAGGCCACACTCCATATCCATCTGGACGAGAAGAATTGCCTTGAGGTATTGGTCCTGCGGGGAAGGAGCGGTGAGTTAAAAAAAATTGCTGATAGGCTTATAGGCACAAAGGGTGTAAAGCACGGAAAGCTGGTGATGACAACCACAGGGAAAGAGATCTCCTGATCCGCCGATAAAGGGCGTCTGCGGCGTTGTCGCTTCAGCCGCCGATCCTCACGTACGACTTCTTGTACGCTCCGGTGCGCGGCTTCACTCCGCCTTGCATACGCCACCTTCTCGGCGGCCAGAAGTCATAGGGCGCAATCTTACGAACTAATCATTTCTTTGTGAGGGTTGGGTTTATGTGTTGGAGATTACGGAATGGGATATTAATCTGTTTATTCATTTTGTTCATGCTGAAACTGGCTGAGACTGCGGCGTATGGCGGTCTAAAGGTAGTCTCGACCGTGAGCCCGATAACCAACATTGTTCACAATATAGGTGGTGAGAGGATAGAACTCCATGGCCTTATCCCCGAGGGGGTAGATTCACACACATTTGAGCCTGCCCCGGGTGATATTAAATATATCATTGATGCTGACCTTATTATACTAAACGGACTACGCCTTGAGGCGCCGGCTGAAAGATTGATCCTGGCCAACAAAAAGGGTTCCGTCAGGATATTGAGACTGGGCGATAAGGCCATAAAGAGGGAAGAGTGGATCTTTGATTTCAGCTTTCCCAAAGAAAAAGGAGACCCGAACCCACATCTTTGGCTTGATGTGCAGCATGCGATCCGATATGCAGGGTTTATAAGGGATGAGCTGATGAATATTGATCCGGCAAAGGCGGATTACTATAAAAAAAGGGCTGCTGTCTATATTTCGAGACTTGAAAGACTGGACATGGAAATAAATGCTGCGGTGAATACTATACCTCCAAAGAATAGAAGGCTCCTTACATACCATGACTCCTGGGGCTATTTTGGAAGGAGGTATGGTATCCGGATTATAGGGGCGATCCAGCCGTCTAACTTTGCAGAGCCTTCTCCAAGGGAAGTGGCGCGCCTGATAGATCAAATCAGGGCCGAGGGCCTCCCGGCGATCTTCGGGTCAGAGGTCTATCCAAGCAAGGTATTAGATCAGATTGCCCGCGAGACGGGGGTCAGGGTTGTTACAACCCTGAGGGACGACGCGCTTCCAGGGGAGCCAGGGGCTAAGGATCACAGCTATATCGGGATGATGCTGGATAATGTCAGGAATATAGCCCTGGCGCTTGGCGGGGATGCGAAGGGTTTGGATCTTATCGACCCTGCTGATGTGGGGGATTAAGGCGGATATGAGACCCATTGTCGAGATGTTAGATGTTTCATGTATCTATGAGGAGTTGCCTGTATTACATGGCGTAAATCTGAATTTATACGCGGGGCAGTTTGCGGGCATCGTTGGTCCAACAGGCTCCGGAAAGACCACACTCTTAAAGACAATACTTGGTATGGTCAGACCGGCCAAAGGAAGGATAGTCATTAATGACGGAGATATGCCGGTTAATGGAAGGAGGCCCGGATTTATCGGTTATGTACCTCAGCTTGAGGCCGTTGACTTGAGTTTCCCGGTAACGGTTGAACAGGTCATCATGATGGGGAGATATGGTGTTATAGGATGGCTTCCATGGCCGGGCAGGCAGGACAGGAAAAAGGTGGCAGACCTGTTGGAACAACTCAGGATCGGGGAGTGTGCAGGCCGCCATATCCATGAACTCTCAGGAGGCCAGCTCCAGAGGGTTTTTCTGGCAAGGGCGCTGATAGGTGAGCCGAGGCTCCTTCTTCTGGATGAGCCGACATCGGGTATTGATGTCAATACCCAGCACGACATCCTCCATCTTCTGGGGGAATTAAATCACAAGGGGATGACGATCCTTCTTGCCACGCATGACTTAAATTCTGTTGCAGCCCACCTCCCATGGATCATCTGTTTCCAGCGCAAGGTCATAGCCCAGGGACCTCCTGATAAGGTATTTACACCGGAGATCCTCCGGCTTACCTACAATGCCGAGATGCTGGTAATCAGGGAGGGGAGGTTTATGCTGATGACGCATGCGACACCACTCCTGCACGAGACACACGGACATGGCAGGCCGCCGGAGGAGGACTAGATGGAGTTTATTATTGCGCCGCTGAGATACGAATTTTTTTTGAGGGGTTTGCTGGCTGCAATATTAATCGGCTCACTCTGCGGTGTAATAGGCGTATTTATTGTCTTAAGGGGGATGAGTTATATAGGGCATGGCCTCTCCCATGCGGTATTCGGTGGTGCAGTTGTAAGCTATCTGATGAACCTCAATTTTTATGTAGGGGCCGGGTCCTGGGGATTTATCTCTGCGCTTTTAATTAAAAGGATAACAAAGACAAAGAAGATAGGCGCTGATGCTGCCATAGGAATAATCACGACTGCCAGTTTTGCACTGGGGGTTGCCCTGATCTCAAGGGTCCGCCGCTTTACAAGGAACCTTGAGGCGGCCCTTTTCGGCAACATCCTGGGCGTGACGGCGGAAGACCTCTATGTTATAACCGGGGTGCTTATTATCTCCTTCATCGCAATATTTTTACTTTATAAGGAGCTCCTATTTACTACCTTTGATAAGGAGACAGCAGAGGTCTTTGGTGTAGATACAGACAGGGTAGATACCTTCTTCTCTTTAATTTTGGCTGCTGCAATTATCGCATCCATGCAGGTCATAGGTGTTACGCTTATTGCCGCTGCCCTGGTGATACCTGCCATCACCGCAAGACTGCTCACAGATAGCTTCCACAAGATGATAATCCTTTCGCTCCTCTTCGGGATGCTTACTGCTATCGCAGGGATGTATGCAAGCTACTACCTGAATGCCGCCTCAGGGGCTACGATTGTCCTTGTAGCCACACTCCTTTTCTCCGTTGTAATTGGCGTTACAGAGATTACAAAAATAAGAAAAAAGAGACTGGTTTGACTAATCTATTGTAGGGGCTTGCGTCGCCCCCTCCACCGGCACAGCCGGATGGAGCCTCCCCCTCAACGCTCGCCTTGCTCGCTGGGTAGATTCATTGGGGCCTTTAGTCGCCCGTGGGTATCTAAGGCGGGAGGAGAACTCCTTCAAAAGGGTCATTTTTGACACCCCTCTTTTCAGGGCATATACTTATTTGCCTGGTTTCCAGTAATGTAATGTAGACCACATATTATCTTGTGGAAATCGTTTATTGTAGCATTTCGATTCTTGATCGTATGGAGGTAGTGGGTGACATCAGCGCTCTGGGTTACTGTACTTATCCTGGCCTTTGCAAATGGCGCCAACGATAATGCCAAAGGCGTTGCCACCCTTAGGGGAAGCGGTCTGGCCAGCTATACCACCACTATCCTCTGGGGAACTATCTGCACCCTAATTGGCGCACTCCTTTCTGTAAGCTTTGGGACCAAATTAATCTCCCTATTCAACGGGCATGGCCTCCTCCCTGGCGATACTGCAGGCCAGCCCAATCTACTCCTGGCCGTCGCCCTGGCAACAGCCGCCACCGTACTACTTGCATCCCGTATCGGCGCGCCAATCTCTACAACCCACGCCTTAACAGGCGCCCTTGTCGGGGGAGGGGCCGCGGCTGTGGGAGTTGGTCAACTTCGCTTAGAAGTACTGGGAAGGTCGCTTATTCTCCCCCTCCTTATGAGCCCCTTGATTTCCCTATCCCTGACACTGATACTTTTTCCCCTTCTAAACCCCTTTCGCCGTATTGTTGATACCTGTGTCTGTCTTGTCCGCAGGGAGCCGGCTGTCATTTGTAGTGAGGTACTGGCGCAGACCCAAGACATTCAACCTATTAATCTGGTTATCGGGACAACATCGGAATGCCAGAAGATCAGTACAGAAAATCGAATCACCCCGTTAAACCTTGTCCACTGGTTATCGGCAGGTTTGATGAGCTTCTCCCGTGGACTAAACGATACCCCTAAAATCGCCGCACTCCTTCTCGGATTTAGCTCCGGAACCATGATAAATTGGGGAGTATTTGGGGTTGCCTTCGCTATGGCCTTTGGCGGGGTCATCGGAGCACAAAGGGTCTCCCGGACACTCTCAGAGAAGATCACCCCCATGGATACTGTCCAGGGCGCTTCGGCCAATCTGATCACATCAATTCTGGTCTCAGTTGCCTCAAGGTTTGGAATGCCTGTCTCTACTACCCATGTTGCATGCGGGAGCTTATTCGGAATCGGTGGTCTTAATAAAGGGAAGACCGATTGGCAACAGGTCTTACAGATCATCATGGCCTGGGGGATTACCCTTCCGGCAGCGGCAATGCTCGGAGGGCTCTTCTATCTCTTGCTAAAGATCCTATTGTTACCCACCATCTCTTTCGCATTCAATTAAAAAGTGGCATCTCCGCTGAACTAAGCGACTGGGCTTTTGCGCTATCCACTTCCTTAAAAGTGTCAGGCTCTCTTTTTATAATATGAGGCATACCAATCTATAACCTGCCTAATCATTTTTTGATAGGAGATATTATATTTCTTTGCCTCTGCCTTGAAAAAATCAATACTCGATTTTCTAAGGGCAATAGTAACCTTAACGTTTTCTTCTTTTAGGACCAGCTGATCCGGTGGGGGAAGAAAATCTTTTACGACTCTTAACCTACCCATCGGTTCATTAGTATACCTTATTTTGCTCTTCATATATCTTCCTCCCTTTTCTCCAATGCCCCGCACCATAGATGCGGATAACATTTCCTCGATAGGTGAATCTAACCGTCATTATGCCATCGCCGACACGACCCATGCAGTAAAATCGTTCTTCTTCCATGCTATGATTCATATCTTCGACAATGATACGGTGAGGATCAAGAAAAGCACGTTGAGCCAATATAAAAGAGACATTGTGCTTAGCTCGGTTTTCATTTTCTTTCTCCTCATCCCATTCAAAGTGGGTTTTTCCCATAGATATATATACTACAAGTATAACAAAAAGAGCAATATAAATATATGCTAATTTATATGGGTTAAACGGATTCATTTATTAGAAACAAGCTTTCTCTAGACTCAACGCTTGAAACCAGCAGCGGCGGGCATATGGTCTGCTGCAATGATGGGGAATTTATATAAGAAACATACGGACGAACTGACCCTGAATCTAAAGAGCCACAGCCCGTTTCATATGATAAAGTAAAATGGATGGGTATGAAGCAGGGCGTACGCCCCTGCATGAGGATGCGCCCGAAGTGCATTTTCCTATCTGAAATGGCCTTCCTTTATACTCCGCAATAAATATTGTTATTGTATACCGTATATCAATGTTGTAATGGGTGTAGACCTGATAATCATAAAAAGGCACCCTTAGCATACCAGGACTGGAAAACCAAAATCCTGATATGCTTGGGAAAAGAGTCCAATCTTAACCCAGGAGGTGCCTTATGAAATTGTACACAGGAATTGATTTACATTCAAACAACAGTTATCTGGCCATCGTTGATGAAGAAGGAAGGAAGGTTTTCAAGGAGAAGCTTCCTAACGAACCGGACGTGATACTTGAAGCATTAAAGCCTTTTAAGGAAAGAATGAGTGGAATTGTAGTCGAATCTACATACAACTGGTATTGGTTGGTTGATATGCTTATGACAGAGGGATACAAGACGCATCTTGCAAATCCAGCGGAGATTCAGAAATACTCAGGACTAAAGCATGCGGATGACAAGCATGATGCCTTCTGGCTTGCAGAGATGCTAAAACTCGGCATATTGCCGGAAGGATATATTTATCCAAGAGAACAAAGGCCTGTAAGAGATTTACTAAGAAAGAGAGGACACTCAGTAAGAATCAGGACATCATAAGCAGGAATTACGGTGTTAAATTCAAAACCAATGATATCAAGGCTATATCTGAAGACCGTGTATCTT
>CAYZUL010000107.1:0-5823 GCA_964481895.1 uncultured Nitrospirota bacterium
GGCGAGCGTTGAGGGGGAGGCTCCATCCGGCTTTGCCGGTGGAGGGGGCGCGCAAGCCCCTCTAAATCGATCATCCTATTACCAGCGGACCTTCTCTCCCCTGAGGTCATTCAAGGAATTAATCATCCTGAGGAGCTTTCCCTTGTCCTTATCGGATATCTTCGTAAACCTTACCCCCATTCCGGGGTAGTAGAGTATATGCTCGAACTTTTGCCTTACCCATGATATAGTTGCATCAGCATAGATAGTCTCCTTGGGACGATCAGGCAGGGTAAACTCAAGTGAAATAATATTGCCTGCAGGGAGCGGATAAAGGCTTTCAATGTATAGGCCTCCTCCACCAATGGTATCGGTGATAGACTCGTACACCTTCCCCTTTTCGTCAGTATATTTTATCTTGATCGAAAGGGGCGCCCTCGGTTCGCCCCTTTTATTCGTGTCCTTATATTGATCATCGATCATAGTGTTTATTACCCTGCCCCAGTCAAAGGATTTTATTGCGGTACCATTTGGATCAATCAGGGTGAAGACCTCATTTGTTGTGTCGATATCCAGAGAATAACCCTTGTACTTATCTGTCTTGTTTATGGAATTCCTCATTCACTCCTCCTGAAAAAGGATTTAAATTATAGCAAATTAGAATATTATAAAATATAAGTATCCTTAATCCCTTGTGACGATTCTAGGCAATCTTAGCAGAAAAATCTTGATCCTTCAATACCTTGTACTCGTTGTTGAGAAAAAATACGATAGAGGGGCGTATTCATTAAGTAGGTATAACAGGTATTTTGCCCTGTTTTTCTCCTTGAATCATCCCCCTAATTTCTGCTATCTTCATAAAATAAAAATCAAGAGGAATAGAAATGGCTAATGTCTGGAAGAAGGCTACAAAGAAGACCATACCGATCTACATAATCAGTCTCCTGTTGGTCCTTTTTGCAAAACCGGATCTGAAGATGTATATAATTGGCCTGTCATTAATCATTGCCGGGGAGTTAGTGAGGGTCTGGGCAGCAGGTCATCTTAGGAAAAACCTGGAGGTCACGACCACAGGGCCTTACGCCTATGTTAAAAACCCCCTTTATCTCGGTACTCTATTTATTATGACAGGCTTCTCCATCATGGCGAGGAATATATATATCCTGGCTATAGGACTAATGGTATTTTTCTTCTACTATGTTCCCTTTAAGAAAGGGGTTGAATCTGACAGATTGAGGGCGAGGTTCGGAGATCTATGGACAAGATATGACAAGCATGTCCCGGACTATATACCCAGGGTCAGGCCTTATCCGGAAAGGGGGGGTAAGAAGTGGGATTTAAATATATTCATAGATAATAGCGAGCATGGGATCGTCTTAATTGTATTGCTCGGTATGGCAGCCATAGGCATCAGGCTCCTTTTTAATTAACTGTTGTTATTTGATATTGTGCAGATCCTAAGGGAAGAAATTGAAGGGCTTAAGATCGATTATCTCCGGAAGGGGAGCAAACCATGGCAGCCCGATCTTTATCTTGTAAGGTACGGCTCAAAAGAGGCGGTCTTTAAGGATTATGCAAAGAAGGATTTTATCTGTCGACTCTTTGTCGGTATCCCGGCTATATACAGGGAGGCCTATATATACAAGAGGCTTGGCGGACTTTCCGGGATACCTAAGTTCATCGGGAAGGTCGACAGGTATGCAATTATTGTCGAGTATATAAAGGGGAAGGATGCCTCGAGATGCAGGGAGGGTGAGCTCTCGCCGACATATTTCGCAAGATTAAGAGAGATTATCGACAGGGTGCATGCCCGCGGGATTGTGCTTTGTGATATGAGGAATAGTAAAAATATCCTTGTTTCAGTGGATCAGGAACCCTATCTTATCGATTTCTCCACGGCCTTTGAAAGGGGTTTCAGGATCAACATCCTGAGGAACTTTATCTTCAATATATTCTATCAGGATGACCTTCTCGGTATCTCAAAACTGAAGAGACAGATTGCCCCTCATCTCCTTACCAGAGAGGAGGAGGAGAAACTTAACAAGGGGCTATTTCTTCAAAAGGAGGCTATATTTGTAAGGAACCACCTGAGGAGTATTCTAAGAAGGTTAGTCGGCAGTTAACAAAAATGGGAGACAGGACATGGGTAAGATCAAAAGGGCATTGATAAGCGTTGCAAATAAGGATGGATTGGTTCCGTTTGCTAAGAGGTTATCTAAGATGGGTGTGGAGATCATCTCCACTGGAGGGACGGCAAAGCTCCTGAAGGATGAGGGGATTGCTGCAAGGGATGTCTCTGAGGTTACAGGCTTCCCGGAGATGCTCGACGGCAGGGTTAAGACATTGCACCCTAAGGTCCATGGCGGTATCCTTGCGAGGAGGGGGGATAAGGGCCATATGGAGGAGGTGGAGCGGCATAATATCGGGCTTATCGATATGGTCGTTGTAAACCTATACCCCTTTGAGGCAACCATATCGAGGCCTGCCTGCACCTTTGAAGATGCAATAGAGAATATCGATATCGGCGGGCCTACAATGATCAGGTCTGCGGCCAAGAACTTCAATGATGTGGCTGTTATTGTTGACCCCCTGGACTATTCCAGGATACTGGAGGAGATGGAAAAAAACGCAAGCGATATATCCAGGGATACAAGATATGAACTTGCTAGGAAGGTCTTTCTCCATACAGCAAGGTATGACAGCATAATCTCGAATTACCTTGAAGGACGGGAAGAGGAGGAAAAGAAGGTGAGGTTCCCCGGAGTTCTGACACTGCAGCTTGAGAAGGTCCAGAATCTGAGGTATGGTGAGAACCCGCACCAGCAGGCTGCTTTCTACAGGGAGTTTAATATAAAAGAACCATCAGTCTCAAAGGCAAGGCAGATCCAGGGAAAGGAACTCTCCTTCAATAATATACTTGATGCCAATGCTGCCCTCGAGCTTGCAAAGGAGTTTGAGGAGACGGTATCGGTCATAATAAAACACAATAATCCATGCGGGGTTGCATGTGCCGATAGCCCGGCAGAAGCCTTTAATAAGGCAAGGGAGTCTGACCCTATATCTGCATTTGGCGGTGTAGTTGCCTTTAACAGTCTGGTCGATCTCGATACCGCAAGGGTACTTACTTCTACATTCCTTGAGGTTATAATAGCGCCTGGTTTTGCTACGGAGGCCCTTGATGAACTTAAAAAGAAAAAGGACCTGAGGTTGTTGGATATTGGGGCGTCTGTTATTGGAATTAGGGAAGGGATGGATATGAAGAAGGTTACGGGAGGTCTCCTGCTGCAGGATAGAGACTCTGGTATGGTTGATTCTGTCAAGAGACTTGATGTTGTGACAAAGAGGGGGCCGACCGTGGCTGAGTATGAGGCGCTTTCATTCGCATGGAGGATCTGTAAACATGTCAAGTCGAATGCGATAGTCTACTTACGAGATGGCCAGACAATCGGGATCGGCGCAGGCCAGATGAGTCGTGTCGATTCCGTCAAGATAGCGGCTATGCGTGCGGTCCTCCCGCTGAGCGGATGCGTCATGGCATCTGATGCCTTCTTTCCATTTAGAGACGGGATAGACGGGGCGGCAAAGGTGGGAATTACTGCGGTCATCCAGCCTGGCGGATCGGTCAAGGATGATGAGGTGATAAAGGCCGCAGACGAGCATAATATGGCGATGGTGTTTACCGGGATGAGGCACTTTAAACATTGACGGCTTCGTAAAAAGTCCATCTGCTGCGTTGCGCTGCATCCTTCGTCACTGCGGCGTAACAAAAAGTACGCCTCATTCCTCAGGATTTGCGCGCCTTGCATCTGGAGCTTTTTACTTTGCCGCAATAGGTTTGAATTAGATATTTAACTTTAAGCTATAGAGAAACTGTTATGAAGGTACTTGTAATCGGCAGTGGCGGAAGGGAGCATGCCCTAGCGTGGAAGATCTCCCAATCAAAGAGGGTAGGAAAGATTTACTCTGCCCCGGGAAATCCGGGGATTTCAAGGTATGCCGAATGCATAGACATAAGGCCGGATGATATCCTTTCCCTTAGGGATTTTGTCAGGAAGAACAGGATAGATCTTACTGTAGTCGGGCCTGAGCTTCCACTCACGCTAGGTATAACAGACCTGTTCGAGAAGGAGGGCCTGCCTGTCTTTGGACCTTCCAGGTCTGCATCAGAGATCGAAGGGAGTAAGGTCTTCTCAAAGAGGATTATGGAAGCAGCCAAAGTTCCTACAGCAAATGCCGCAGTATTTGATTCCAGGGAAGAGGCCTTGAGCTATACAAAAGGCAAGGGTTTCCCGATCGTAATCAAGGCTGACGGGCTGGCCCAGGGTAAGGGTGTCATTATTGTCAATGATATGGATGAGGCCTCTTCGGCGATAGACTCAATGCTCGTGAAGGGTATGTTCGGCGATGCCGGAAGGAGGATAATTGTTGAAGACTATCTGGAAGGAGAGGAGGCCACATTTCTTGTATTTACGGATGGGGAAACGATAGTCCCGATGGTCTCCTCTGAAGACCATAAGCGCGTATATGACGGAGATAGAGGGCCGAATACAGGCGGGATGGGTGCTGTTGCGCCTTCAACGCTGGTTGACAAGGAGAAAGGGGCCAGGATCATTGATCTGATTGTAAGGCCGGTCTTAAAGGCCATGGAAAAGGAGGAGAGGAGTTTCAGGGGCATACTTTATACAGGACTCATGATCTGCAAGGACGGGCCCAAGGTCCTGGAGTTTAACGCAAGGTTCGGCGACCCCGAGGCAGAAGCCATACTTCCCCTCCTTGAGACAGACCTTGTCGATATAATAGAGTCCGTGATTGCCGGCAGACTAAATCAGCTTGCTGTTAAGTGGAGAGACGGGGCCTCAGTCTGCGTTGTCATGGCATCAAAGGGCTACCCTGGCGCATATACAAAGGGGGTTGAGATTAAAGGGCTGTCAGGGATAAATGATTCAGACGAATTGATGGTCTTTCATGCAGGAACCTCCACTGTCAATGGGAGGCTTGTAACATCCGGCGGGAGGGTGCTTTGTGTAACTGCTGTCGGGAATGATATAAAAGATGCACAGGAGAGGGCCTATTCCGGTGTCAGCAAGATAGCGTTTGATGATGTCCACTTCAGAAAGGACATTGGTGCTAAGGCCATCAGAAGGAAAGTTTATTAGAACTGGTTGCTTAAGAAGAAGTATATACCTTCAATCCTTTTTGCCGTATTAATCTCCCTCTTTTTCTTAATATTCTTAACCTAGTACTTACAAAGATTTTACAGAAAATACTACTTTCGGGGGATTGGGACTAGATCCGTTTTGCCCTATAGTTATCTCAATACTTAAAGCTAAGATAGTTCTTGTTTCAATATTAATCATTAATCGAGAGAGGAGTTCCGTCTCTCCTAGAGGATAAATCTCCTGTCAGACCAGTATACTATTACAGCATGCAATGAGGCGGCCTAATTACATTCATTATAATCTTAATAAATATATGGAGGCTTATATGAGATGCAAAAGATGTGAGGGGTTAATGGTAAAGGAGATGATCTATTCAAAAAATGGAGAGGTATCCATGTACCGCTGCCTGCAATGCGGGGAATGTATCGATACAGTGGTGATCTCTAACAGGAGCTGCCCTCCGGTGCTGATTAAGAAGGCTTCCATCGGGCGGGCGAGGCTGGCGGCTGCATCCCTGTGGTGGGAGTCTGTGAGAAGCAAGAAATGCCTTGTTTCTTAGGAAAAAAGTGGTACTGTATTTCCATCCACATCAATATCATAAATTACATATGTCGATTTGTTCATATGATTGTGGACTTCCCCCAGAATTTAATCAGGAGCACGACTAATGTATTGAGAGCATTGA
>CAYZUL010000108.1:0-5794 GCA_964481895.1 uncultured Nitrospirota bacterium
TGCCCTGGATGTTCTTAAACTCTGCCCGCTTCGCCCAGGATGGCACGTCAACTAGATGCCAAGTGTACTTGACTTTGATGGGGTGGCTGACTCCTTACCCGGCTCTGTCCACTCGCCAATGTCCGCGACTGCCTTCGTGCCGACACAGTAGCCGGTCTTTACGTCCCACCACTCCCTGGCCTTTTCGGTCGGTGTAATTTCATCGATTGGGACACTCAAAGCGTTGCCCGGCTCCATGACAATTTGCAGATATTGAGCCGCCCGCATGGCGGCCAATATCGGATGCATCGGCTCAGCTGTACCTGTCATGGAGCCTACAGGCCGCCGAACTCTCACTGGCCAGGACCGTACGTTGTTATCGGTAAGCGAGAAACATGTCTTCTGTTTCCCAATCTCTTCATTGATGGCATGAGTAATGTCACTCTTGCTGATACCACCAGAGCAGGAAGTGATTGCAGACGCGGCTGCGATGGCGATGGCCAGACGACTTCAGTGACACATGGCGATTCCGTTTAACTGTTTATCCACCTGATGCCTCCTCTCATGGACGTCCTAGGGGACGCCTAAATCTATTAACTAATTTTGATCTGTTCTCGCACGCATTCCTTCACCCTATCTCTCACCTAGACACAGTCAATGCTGCCTCCGGCCTCCGGTCTGTAGGACCACCAGATTGGCGTGGTTGTTGCTTGATGCGAATCCCCGAGAGGTTGAACCCGCGATTTACTCCAATCGAATGAAAGATCGGCTCCCCGCGAGAGTCAACCTTCATAATCGCAATTTCTCCTCGCATCGAGAAGGTAAGGTCTGAGGGAGCCTGTCCAGACCGGCCAAACAATAACGCTAGCTGCATTTCTACGTTTGGCTCTAACGGCACTGTTTTACAAGCGGCACACATACCAGCGATACCAGTACTTTTATGCAAATTCCACTTTGTTCCGCTGCTGTCTGTCAGGTAGGGACTACTTCCCAAAGCTAGAAAGAGCCTGCGCCCGGTTCGGTTCACGAGAGTCAGACTGACATCAGCTTCTGAATCATGGTTGAGGAGGCGTATTTCTGTCAGATTCACACAAAACTCCGGTGTTGCGGTGGATATTTCAGCCGGCGGGCAGGGGCTCGACGACTGAATTATCTCCGCTGGCCGGTTCATAACCTGATTTAACTGCTCTGTCGTGCACGACACGAGCCCCACTCCAACTGCCAATACGATGCATGCTTGCAGAAACCAACGACACCTCATGATCAACCTCCTTTACAAAAGACCGTTTAACTGTTTTAACCCCTTCCATTGTCCAAATTAGGTTTTAAAAGTTGAGTTTTACGGGAAGACCAGGCCAGAGAAATACCCCTCGCTATAGTATGTTGATTTGACATTGCCCATACTTACTTTCACCTCAGGACTCCCTACCAAGGAACGCCTCCATCTCCTCCAGCAGTTCCTTGTTGAGGCCGTAAATGCTATCAAAAGGAGAGGCCTTCCTCTCACTCATCCACCCCTTTGATACCAGAAAATCAAGGGCCTCATTTATCTCTTCTTCTTCCCTCCCCTCGCGGGCCTTTGGGAGCCAGTATTTGAGGATCCCTTCCATCGTATCCTTCCCATTGGGATGTTCAATCAAGTATTGGAGGATCTCCCGGGCTACTATCCTATTCCTTGCAACCGATTGGACCATCATCCCTCCGAATGCATAGATGTTTTATATGACACAAGCAAGGTATATTTGCAAACTTGGATGCCAGGATAAGGTCATTTTATAACTCCTTATTTTTATTTGGCCCATATCCACCTCTTTCAAGCGGGATATACCTGTAACATGAATTAAACAATAAAGTCAAATTATTATTTTCATAAGTTACTTTTTTGTCCTCACAATATTATCCATTTGCCTTTATACTTAAGGAACTATCATGCCATGATTCCCGGGTTGAAATATAAGGAGAACATAACTGGGGTCAGCCCTTGATCCTTGATATTTCTTCTGCTTCCTTCTCCCACTGCCTTGATATTCTCCTCTCACCTTCCAGTCCCTATAAATTCCTCGTAAATCTGGGGCAGTCCACTTGAATACCGAGGTTGCTTCGGGACTTTGCCCTTCACAATGACAAATTCTGGAAAATTGGCTTGAGTGGCACGGTCTATGTGGATGTCTTCTTTGATGATCATTACTACCCTGTAAGGGATATCCTGATTTGAAGGAAATTTTATACGATAATTATAGCCTGCCTATGCCTTTTGTCAAGGAATTAATTTCTGCAAGTATCCGAAATGTGCATGACAATCTGACCCTAATGTTCGTTCCGAAGGAAGTATTAAAAGGAAATTATTCTGAACCTTCAGCAGGTTTGTGGAATTCGCAGCTTGGATGATATCAGTTATAGGGGACGGCAAGCCGTCCCCTATATACTTAAAACTAGTCGCCGCAGTCGGCGACTGCGGATGTAATGGTGGTATATTCGGAGAGAGCTATGCTTCCCTTGGCGGAATCGGCAAGATCATACCCGTGGATGCCTACATACCAGGCTGCCCGCCCACTCCTACAGATCTCTTAAGCGGGATATTGAAGTTGTTAGGCGGGTAATCATTCTAAATTGCGCCAAGGTCACCCATTTATCATAATTCAGTGGAAATATTTCTAATAAGCAGTGAGGTAATGTGGGTTCTTGAGGTTTTCACCCTTTTCTGTTATGTTAGCCAGACAAAATTTCCTTCTTAGTCATAGATAACATAATATTTAAAATAAATCTGACCCCTATTTCAGGAATATATTATGAGCCGCTTTAAACTATATATTGAATACGAAGGCACCCGCTTCAGAGGTTGGCAGATTCAGAAGAACGCCCGTTCTGTTCAGGGTGAATTGAGTTCTGTGATTAAAAAGGTTTTCTATCCAGCCGAGTTTGATTTTCAAGGCTCCGGCAGGACAGATGCGGGGGTTCATGCACTAAGCCAAGTCGCTCATCTGGAAGTTAAAACCAACATCCCTACAGAAATTATCCGGCTGAAATTAAACGATGAACTCCCGGCTGATATAAACATTCTGAAAGTAGAGAAGGCTCCGGCGAATTTTCACGCAAGGCATGATGCGGTTTACAGGAGTTATATTTATCAGATATCCCGCAGAAGAACTGCATTTGGAAAAAAATATGTCTGGTGGATAAAAGATAACCTCGATTTCGAAAAGATGAAGCAGGCGGCAGGGCTGTTTATTGGAATGAAGAACTTTCAATCATTCACGGATGACGATCCAGATGATAAATCAACCAAAGTCAAGGTAGAGGAAATTCAGATGAAGGAATCAGGGGATTTAATTTTAATCAGAATTACAGGGTCGCATTTTATCTGGAAAATGGTGAGAAGGGTCGTGGGTGTGCTTGCGGAAGTTGGGAGAGGAAAACTTTTCATGGGAAAAGTAGAGGGGTATATAAACACCAAATCAGATGAGCCGGCCAGGTATACTGCCCCGCCTTCAGGCCTATTTCTTGAACAGGTTTATTATAAAGACGATAAGAAGAGTCCTGAACTTGTACCTTTGATCAAGATATAAGGCAAAACAGGGACAGATACACTAATTTCATAAAAGCCCGTTCTATGTGAGGAGCTTACGCATCACCGCGGAGATTCCTTGCCTGCCAGTTCTAAAAAGCAGGTCAACGTCCGGTAACGTTTCAGTTTAGCTCAAACCCACAGTCATGACACCCTTCATTGCAACATAATTATATGTTCGTAGACAGCCTATAATTTGACTCTGATTTACGATTTAATATATATTTTAACCCAATTTTCTAAATATCTAATAACAAAAATGGATCACTCAGCATGGGCATAGCGATTGTACTGATTATCTTTGCAACAGCCATAGTCCTTTTTTCCCTGGAATTATTATCCGTAGAAATCATAGGAATATTAATAATGTCCTCCCTCGTAATAACGGGCATCCTGACCGCACAGCAGGCATTCGCCGGGTTTGGCAACGAGATGATCATCTTCTTCGTAGGGGTCTTGATTATGGGTGGAGGAATAATAAAGACAGGCATAGCAGACTGGATCGGAGAATGGATATTAAAAATGCATAATGCCGGAGAAAGGAGCTTAATCTTTATCATCCTGGTAGTGGTTTCCGCTATCTCTGCCTTTGTCAGTAATTTCGGGACAGTCGCAATGTTATTACCTGCCGTATTGGGGATATCAAAACATTCAAAGGTGAGCCCGTCAAAATTACTCATCCCCCTGGCATTCGGTTCACTCCTGGGCGGGACCTGCACATTAATAGGCACCTCAACCAACATAGCTGTCAGCGGGGCACTGGCTCAATATAATATGCCGCCATTTTCTATGTTTGAGCTGACACCTGTCGGCATTATAATCGTTGGCGCCGGCATACTCTATTTCATGTTGATCGGATATCGCCTTCTTCCGGACAGGCAGAAGGACACGGTAATCGAGAATTATCAGTTAAGAGAGTATCTGACAGAGCTATTAATACTGCATAATTCCCCCTTTGCGGGGAATTCTATAAAGATAAATGAGTTTAGAGAAAAATATAATATAGTTGTCGTAGGTATATTGAGGGATCACAGAAAGATACTTGTGCCCATATCAACAGAAATTATCAAGGGTGGGGATATACTACTGGTAAAAGGCAATATAGAGAACATTAAAAGGATGATGGTAAAAAAGGGCGTAGAGATAAAATCTGATGTAATGATTACTGATCGTGACCTTGAAGATGAAGACGTGAAGATGATTGAATTTATCCTTCCGGGCCATTCTGCATTTACAGGAAAAACACTGGAAGAGCTTAACATCCGCGAGGTATATGGTCTTAATGCCCTGGCGCTTTTCAGGCATGGTGAGGCTCAGAGAGAAAAGGTCAGGAATATCCCACTAAAGTTCGGCGATGTCTTGCTGATTATGGGAAGAAAAGAGAAGATAGACAGATTTAAGATGAACCCTGAGATTATGCTGCTTGGAGATGCTACCCCCCAAAAGGTGAGGAGAGAAAAAGGACTCCACGCTATAGCTATCTTTGCCGGGTCAATAATAGCCGGGACCATGAATATAATTCCAATCTCCCTGGCCTTTTTAATAGGGGGAGTACTTATGATACTGATGCGCTGCATAGATATAGAAGAGGCCTATCGCACCATTGAATGGAAACTTATCGTCTTAATCGGCGCAATATTTTCACTAAATGCCGCCATGGAGGTTACCGGCACTGCCCAGTTTCTTGCAAACCGGATAGTTGAACTGGTTGGTCAATATGGACCGATGACGCTCCTTGCAGGATTCTTCCTCTTAACGCTATTTCTTACCCAGCCTATGTCCAATGTAGCCGCAGCACTATTAGTCCTCCCCCTGGCCATCCACAGCGCTATCGACCTTGGTGTGAATCCGAGGACATTTGCAATCGGGATAACAATAGCGGCCTCCTGCTCACTTATAGCGCCCCTTGAACCTGCCTGCGTGCTGGTATATGGTCCCGGAAGGTATAAGTTTTCTGATTTCATAAAGAATGGAGCGATCCTTTCACTGATTATCTTTATTATCTCGATGATTGCAATACCTAGACTCTGGCCATTCAAATAGTTACTCACGGGCAAGCCCTTCGGTATCTACCTAGCGAACAACGAAAGCGTTGAGTTGTAGGGGCGAAGCAGTCCCTTTAAGATCTACCGAGCGAACAACGTGAGCGTGTAACGTGTAAGGGGGAGGCGTCGATCATCTGTGGGGGCCTGTGCGGTGCAGTAGCTCCTCCGATGCCCCCACACCCCGCGCTTGCACCGGCCAAGCCGG
>CAYZUL010000109.1:0-5651 GCA_964481895.1 uncultured Nitrospirota bacterium
ATAAAGAGATGCCTCTTGTTAAGGATATTGTCAGGGAGGGGATGGAGTCTGTTGTAAGACTCAATGTACCGCTTAAGGTGGATCTCAGGACAGGCGGAAACTGGGAAGAGGTTGGTTAACAGCGATGGACTCTACCCGCCCTGCTGATAAGGTCATGGCCGGGCTAATTTTGGTTTTTTTCTTCGTATTTTTTAAGGAGGCCGTCCACATCCCTGTCTATCTTCCCCTTAATCTGTCCGACATCCATCTTTGCATCGATCCGCCTTAAGTTTGGGAGATCAAGACCATTAAAGATTGCCCTGACCTTCCTTAAATAGTCCTCCTGTTCAAATCCCGGACTTATCCCCTCTCGCCCCTTGATAATCCTTGAGATAGCTATGTCCGGTTCTATATCGAGGAGGAAGACAGCATCAGGCAGCGGGGCAAACCTCTCATTTAACTGCCTTATCTCCTCAGGGTTACCCAAAATAGCTCCCTGATAGGCCATTGTAGATATATAATAGCGATCCATTATAACAATCTTTTTTGCCCTTAAGCTTGGCCCTATGTTGTTTTGAACATCCTCTATTCTGTCATTAATAAAGTAGTCGAGCTCTTCTTGTGGCGATATTGCTCCCCTCCCAAACTTAGCTATCTCACGAATCTTATCCCCCCAGATGCCATTGGTTGGCTCTTTCAAAATTACAGCGTCGAATCCGTCTGCTATAAGATCGTCACACAGGATTTTTGCATGTGTGGATTTACCTGAACCGTCTATACCTTCAAAGGCAATCAGTATGCCCTTCGACAACTTTATCTGTCTGACATTCAAATATTCATCCCTTCCCGCTAAAAGGGTTTTCCAGGATGATTGTTGCAGCCCTGTCTGAACCGGTTGAGATGATTGACACCCTGCAGGAGAGGAGATCCTCCAGCCGTCTGATATAAGACCTTGCGTTCCTGGGGAGTCTGTTAATATCTGTAACGCCTGCTGTCGGCTCATCCCATCCTTCCAGTACCTCATAGACAGGTTCCGCCTCTTCTAGTACCCGCAACTCCGATGGCATATCCTTATATACCTTGTTCCCATGTTTATAGCCTACGCATATCTTTATCGGGTTAATCCCGTCAAGTATATCTAGTTTTGTAATGGCTATGGAGGAGATGGAATTGACCATAACCGAATACCTCACCATAACCGCATCAAACCAACCGCACCTCCTGGGCCTTCCGGTGGTGGCACCGAATTCAGCACCTGTCTCCTGAAGTCTTGCCCCCAGTTCATCCTTTAATTCTGAAGGGAAGGGACCGCTCCCTACCCTTGTCGTATAGGCCTTTGCGATCCCGAAGACCTTATCTATCCTGGTAGGGCCGACCCCAGTCCCGGTACAGGCCCCGCCTGCTGTCGCACTGGATGAGGTCACATACGGATATGTGCCATGATCGATATCCAGGTGCGTCCCCTGTGCCCCCTCAAAGAGGACCTTTTTTCCATCATCAATCGCCCTGTTTAAAAGACGGGAGGTATCTTCGATATAACCCTTTATGATGGCCCCATATTCAAGATACTCCTTATAAACCGGCTCAAGCTCAAATCCCTTGCCCTTGCAGAGATTTTCCAGGAAATAGTTGATCTCGTTCAGATTAATTGAGAGCTTATCCCTGAAGATATCAGGATCCAGGAGATCTGCCACCCTGATCCCTATCCTGGCTATCTTATCCACATAGGCGGGGCCAATCCCCTTTCCTGTTGTCCCTATCCTTCTTGCCCCCTTTTGCCTCTCTGTCTCCCTCTCTATCGCCCTGTGGTATGGCATGATCAGGTGGGCCTGTTTGCTTATAAATAGCCTCTTTTCAACCGTAACACCCTTTTTTGCAAGGTCTGATATCTCATTTATAAGTGCCGCCGGGTCAACAACAACGCCGTTTCCTATGACACAGACTTTTTGACTGCGGAGCACCCCTGATGGTATCAGGTGCAGAATATACTGCTGATCGCCTATTACGACCGTATGACCGGCATTGTGGCCGCCCTGATACCTGACAATAATATCTGCATCTCCTGAGAGCATATCAACGATCTTGCCCTTTCCTTCATCGCCCCACTGCGCGCCAACAACTACAATAGTTTTCATAAGCAAAATTCTCCGGACATTAAGATCTAATCTCCTATTTAACTGCAAAATACTATTACTTAATCCTGCTGCTTTGTCAAGGCGAAAGCTCCTTATGCCTTAATTGACTTTCTTACTAAAAACTGGTAGGTTGACCACGTTTTATAACATGAAAAGGTTGATATGATTATAGGCATCCCCAAGGAGATAATAGATCACGAATACAGGGTGAGTTTAACCCCCTACGGAGTTAAAACTCTAGTCGAAGCGGGCCACAAGGTATTGGTCGAGTCAACAGCCGGGGAAGGGAGCGGGCTATCCGATATAGAATATATCAGGACCGGGGCCGAGATACTTACATCGAGGGATGAGATATTCTCCTCTTCTGAGATGATAGTAAAGGTCAAAGAGCCCCTGAAGGAGGAATGGGGCCTTCTGCAAAAAGGGCAGATCCTTATTACCTTCCTGCATCTTGCGGCAAATAAGGAGCTGACAGAGAGTCTTATTGAAACCCAGGTGATAGCTGTTGGGTATGAAACCATTGAATCCCAGGACGGGTCATTACCGGTCTTAAAACCCATGAGCGAGATAGCCGGAAGGATGGCCGTGCAGGTCGGGGCATTCTACCTTCAAAAAACGTTTGGAGGGAGCGGGATACTCTTGCCTGGACTCCCCGGGGTAGAACCCGGAAATGTCCTGATACTCGGTGCAGGGATTGCCGGTATGAATGCGGCAAGGGTAGCAGTCGGTTTAGGTGCGAGGGTAACCATAGTGGACAAGGATCTGAACAGGATGAGGTATATTGACGACCTGTTCCAGGGCAGGGTAAATACGGTAATATCAAGCTTGGAGAATATCGAAAGATTCCTGCTTAAGTCAGATCTTATTATTGGCGCCGTACTGGTTCACGGTGCAAAGGCACCGCGTCTTGTAAAAAGATCCGCGATCCCCAAGATGAAAAAGGGTTCAGTAATCGTGGATGTCTCGGTTGACCAGGGCGGCTGTTTTGAGACAACAAGACCTACCACACATTCTGATCCTACATATATAGTTGATGGGGTAATCCATTACTGCGTAACAAATATCCCTGGCGTGGTTCCAAGGACCTCAACATTTGCCTTGACCAATACTACCCTTCCCTATATATTTAGGATTGCAGAGGTTGGCATGGATAGGGCAGCCGCTTTGGAACCAGGTCTTTGTAAGGGGATTAACCTTCACAAGGGAAGGGTAGTACATAGGTCTGTTGCCGAGGCATTTGGTTTAGGATGGGAACCCATCGGGGCGTAGCGCAGCCTGGTAGCGCACCGGTTTCGGGAACCGGGAGTCGAAGGTTCAAATCCTTTCGCCCCGACCAAGGTATTAAGATGGAAGTTGTTGCATCATGCGAGATATTTGTAAGCGGCCATGTACAGGGGGTAGGTTATAGATATTTTACCGTGGAGATCGCGACTGAACTTGACATAAAGGGGTACTCAAAGAACATGCCGGACGGAGGCGTCTATCTCGAGGCTGAGGGGGAGAAAGAGGCGATTTTAGGGTTCATCAATCACCTGTGGAAGGGACCGAGGCTTGCCAGGGTTTCAGACATAAAGGTATCCTGGAGGGATTACAGGGGGATATTTAGGGATTTTTCTGTAAGGCACTAGGTAGATACGCACGCGTTTTGCCCGTGGGTATCTACCTAGCGGGCAGGACGAGCGTTGAGGGGGAGGCTCCATCCGGCTTTGCCGGTGGAGGGGGCGACGCAAGCCCCTATAAATCGAGAGATAATTTTTCGGGACATAATAATTTGGAATTCAAAGAAGGGGACATGAAATCTGGTATCTGGCTTGAACAGGCTTCCCCTGAGGAAAAACCTGCAAAGAAGGGGAAAGAGAAGACGGATGACTCCTTAGGACCGATTAATATATACCTGAGGGATATCAGGAAGGGTGCGCTTCTTACGGCGGCCGAAGAGAAAGAGCTGGCCAAAAGAATAGAGGTAGGGGATGAGAAGGCCAGACAGAGGATGATAGAGTCGAATCTGAGGCTTGTTGTAAATATAGGCAAGAGGTATATAAGTATGGGCCTTCCCTTCTCTGATATCATCGAAGAGGGTAATATCGGGCTGATGAAGGCGGTAGAGAAGTTCGAGTACAGGAAGGGATTCAGGTTTAGCACATATGCCTCCTGGTGGATAAGACAGGCAATTGAGAGGGCAATAATAAATCAGGGAAAACTGATTCGTCTGCCTGTTCATGCCGTGGAGAAGCTGAAGAACTATATGTCAACAGTAGAGCACCTCATCAACGACTTACATAGAGAGCCGAGACATGATGAGATTGCCAGGAAGATGGGCATATCTGAGAAAGAGGCATGTGAGATAAGGCAGCTTATAAGCAAGACTTACTCCCTCGATACACCAATCGCCGGAAGCGAGGATATAGCACTAAAGGATATCCTGGCGGACAACACCCAGGCCTCCCCATCAGTGACAACTGAGAGGATCAAGATTAGGGAGGAGGTATTCCAGTGGCTTGAGACGCTGAAGGAGAAGGAGAGGAGGGTAATCATCTTTAGATTCGGCCTTGACGGAGGAGAACCGATGACCTTAAGTGATATAGCCAAGGTTATCGGATTGACAAGGGAGAGGATAAGGCAGATAGAGATGGTCGCTATAGCCAAATTGAGATCAATCATAGGCGAGAAATCAATCCAACTTGAGGAGCTATATTAGGCCTTTGCATGGAGGGGGGAATAAATGGATTTTAAATCCAGGATTAGGGAAATACCGGATTTTCCAAAGAAGGGGATACTATTTTACGATATTACTACACTCCTGAAAGATCCTTCCACCTATTCCAGGGCTATTGATAAAATATCAAATTTCTATCATGACGATGGGATAAACAAGGTTGTGGCTATCGAATCAAGGGGGTTTATCCTTGGTGCGCCAGTAGCATATAATCTTAGCGCAGGTTTTGTGCCGGTGAGAAAACCGGGTAAACTCCCGAGTGATATATATGAGGCCAAATATAACCTCGAATATGGCTCTGACTCACTGACTATACATCGTGATGCCCTGACAACAGGCGAGAGGGTCTTGATAGTAGATGACCTCCTTGCGACAGGAGGCACTATATCTGCAACTGTTGATCTCGTAAAGCAGCTAGGAGGCGTAATAGTCGGGATAGCCTTCCTTATCGAGTTGACAGGACTCAAGGGGAGGAGCAAGCTTGATGGATATAATGTGCTCTCTCTGGTATCATATTAGATTAACTGCCCCCGTAGCTCAGACGGATAGAGCAGCGGTTTCCTAAACCGCGTGTCGCACGTTCGAATCGTGTCGGGGGCACCAACAAAATTGAATGGGTTGTGAATCTTCTCGTTTTAGCTCCATTTCCTCGGTCACGGTTTTAGCCACGGTTACGATTTCAGTAGTAGGTATCTTTGAGCAAGGAACCAGTCGGTTGGCACAAGGCCGAAGAATTGAAAATTCCTCAAAGAATGAGGTTGCTTCCATTCTGTCAACTCTTTTCTTCAAATTCTCTCAAAGGCTTTATTCTCAATGGTTTT
>CAYZUL010000110.1:0-5483 GCA_964481895.1 uncultured Nitrospirota bacterium
CCATATCCCCTCCTTATATACCTTAAACCTTATACCTTAAAGAACTGGTGGCGCCTGGATTATTGGAGCCCTCGACCGGAATCGAACCGGTGACCTCATCCTTACCAAGGATGCGCTCTAGCCAACTGAGCTACAAGGGCCAGGAAAGCATAGCTTTCACTGATAACTTATAACTGATAACCTGTAACTCAACCATAGTTATTAAGTTATCAGTGTCAGCCTCTGGCTGACCTTGGAGCGGGAAACGGGATTCGAACCCGCGACCCCCAGCTTGGAAGGCTGGCGCTCTACCAGCTGAGCTATTCCCGCATCCCCCTTAATCCGTTGTTAACAGTTTTTTGCTCTTTAAAACCATAAGCCTTTGCTGGTGGGGAGGGGAGGATTCGAACCTCCGAAGCTGTAAGCGACAGATTTACAGTCTGTTCCCTTTGTCCACTCGGGTACCTCCCCCTGGCAACCTTACGGTTGCACCGTAAACTCCTAACCCTTAACTTCTATTCTGTTATCTGTTAACAGTTTATTAAGTTATAAGTTAAAGGTGTTTTGCAAAGCAAAACCCTGGAGCTGGCGAGAGGATTCGAACCTCCGACCAGCTGATTACAAATCAGCTGCTCTACCGACTGAGCTACGCCAGCCTATAACGCCCTCTCCTTATCTAAAACTTCATACGCTGATCCTGCACACTCTTAAAACAAGAGCACTCTCACGCTAGCTTGAATTACTAAGTGGGAAAAAGTATATCGGAATTATCCTGAATTGAGACATACCGCCCCGTTGTTATAGAAAAGTTTCTAGCATAAAAAAGATATTTTAATTAATTTAAAAAAATTTGTCAAGTATTGAATAATTATTTCTCAAGGGGCAATCAAAATTAAACAAAATATAGTCCTTATAACCCGACAAAAAAAGGGTACTCCCAGATAATTGCCCAGGAAGCATTGATTCAGACATTGATTGTGGAATAAAAGTTCAAGAGATGTGCTAATATCTTAAGGAGTATATATGAAGCACAACAAGATCAAGATATCTATATGGGCAGCAATAATATCAGTTGCAATATTAACCTCTGCAATCTACATATCAAGTACGTCAGAGACGCTTGATATCAGGTCATTATTGAGATTGACCTTAAGGTCAGAACCTCCCACCTTAGACTGGTCCCTTGCTACAGATGGGGTATCCTTTGAAGTAATAACCAATATAATGGAAGGCCTTACAGAATATGATGAGAATTTAAGGCCAAGGCCTGCTATCGCAGAAAGATGGGAGGTATCGGAGGATGGAAAGAGGTACACCTTCTTCCTGCGGCCAGATGTAAAGTGGACAGACGATAAACCTGTGACAGCTGGTGACTTTGTCTATTCCTGGAGGAGGCTCCTTGACCCAAAGACAGGGGCCGAATATGCCTATTTTCTTTATGATATAGTTAATGCCTATGAGTATAATTCGGGTGCAATAAAAGATCCTAATCTTGTAGGTGTAAGGGCAAAGTCGGACATTATCCTTGAGGTGGATCTAGTAAAACCCATCGTATATTTTCCGAGTATTACTACCTTCATGGTAACATTCCCCCAGAGGCAGGATATTATAGAAAGGCATGGCCTTAGGTGGACCGAGCCAGAAAATATCGTGACTAACGGACCATTTAAATTATCCGGCTGGCAGCATGAATACAGCCTGACTCTTGCTGCAAATAATGGTTTCTATCAAGGAAGGCCAATGGTAGATGAGGTGAGGATGTTTATCATAAATGAACTATCCACTGCACTTACCTTATATGAGACAGGGGGCATTGAGATGGTAAATCTTCAGCCAGAGGCGATCCCCTTCTATTCAAAGAGCAAAGAATATATAAATCTTCCCCTGCTCCGGGGCTACTATTATGGGTTTAATGTAAAGGCCAGGCCATTTAATGATGTAAGGGTGCGGCGTGCCTTTTCCATGGCAATTGACAGACTTGAGCTTCCAAGGATATTAAAAGGGGGTGAGATCCCCGCATCTTCATGGATACCCAAGGGTATGTTCGGATATAGCCCTGCTATAGGGTCTAAGTTTGATCCTGAAGGCGCATTGATGCTTCTGACAGAGGCAGGTTATCCTAATGGAAAGGGGTTCCCCTCTGTTACACTTACATTCGATACAAATCCTGTAAATAACCTGATTGCAGAGAATATCCAGGCACAATGGAAGAGGAACCTGAATATCAAGATAGACCTTGATAATCAGGAATGGAAGGTCTTCCTAAAGAGGCTTAAAACCGACACACCGGCCATCTTCAGATTAGGCTGGGGGGCAGACTATCCTGACCCTGATAACTTTATGACCCTATTTACGACAAAAAGTGGAAACAATAATACCGGATGGGGAAATAAAAGATATGATGAACTTGTTGCCGCTGCCTCCATGGAGAGGGATGAGGCAGAAAGGCTTAATCTTTATAATAAGGCACAAAAAATATTGGTAGAAGAAGATGCCCCGATCATGCCCCTTTTTATCACTGCACAGAACCTCCTGATAAAACCCAATGTAAAAAACCTTGACATAAATGCCATGGAGCTATTGTATTTAAAGAGGGCGCGGATAGAACATTAGTGGACGAGTAGAAAGCCTTGACAATCCGCGTGTGTAAATATATAATTTGCAGGTTTTACAGGCAAGATGATGAAGATAAACCTTACAGACATACCTTTAGAGGGGTTTGAGTTCCGTTATGATGAGGATCCCAGGCATCTTTATCTCGCCGATGAAACCATTCGATTCAGTGGCGTCATCGCAATCCACATGAGAATCGGAAAGATTGGGGATACCATAAACATAGACGGCGGTATCAATGCATCAATGATAATAGAATGCGCAAGGTGCCTTAAAGATTTCCCTTATCCAATTAACTCAGACTTCTATCTCGAATATAGTCCCATGGGAGATGCCCAGAAGACGGAGGTATACAGAATAAAGAAGGCAGATCTTGAAACAGACTACTATACAGGTGATTCTATACTCCTTGACGATATTGCGAGAGAACAGATAACCCTCTCCATTCCGATCAGTCCTGTCTGCAATAAGGATTGTAAAGGGCTTTGCCCGAGTTGCGGCGAGAATCTTAATATTAAAGGGCATGAATGCAAAAAAGTTGAAATTGATCCGAGGTTTTCGTTATTGAAAGACTACTTAAAGAAAAAATAGGGAGATTTAGATGGCCAATCCAAAACATAAGATATCTAAGACAAGGAGGGACAAGAGGAGGACGCACAAGAAGCTAACAGCACCAAACGTAGTCCTCTGCCCCCAATGTCAGGAACCAAGATTATCTCACCATGTCTGCCTTAGCTGCGGGACCTACAATGGCAGGGAGGTAATCGCTATAAAAGAGGCCTAGTTGTGTTTAGTGCAACGCAGGCCTATACACAATCTGCTCCATCCCTTTTTCTGAGGGACCTGATCCCTTGAATAAATAGAGGTAGATAATGAAGATCGCCGTTGATGCAATGGGTGGTGATACTGCTCCGGCTACTATTGTCGAAGGGGCTGTGGCAGCAGCCAGGGAATATAACCTGGATATAATCCTGGTCGGAATAAAGGAGCAGGTAGAGGCCGAGCTGGCAAGACACAAGACAGATAACCTGTCCATAGATATCTGTAATGCCACGCAGATAGTAGGCATGGATGAATCCCCCTCCCAGATTATCAGGAAAAAGAGGGACTCCTCCATATGGGTTGCAACGGATCTGGTAAAAAAAGAGGTTGCCTCCGGGGTTATAAGTGCGGGGAATACCGGTGCATCAATGGCTGCAGCATTCTTTATCCTTGGACCCTTAAGGGGGGTCGAAAGACCTGCAATAGCTACACTCCTTCCTACGTTGCTCGGGACATCCATAATGCTTGATGTCGGGGCAAATGTCGATTGTACCCCACAGCAGCTTTTTCAATTTGCCATAATGGGGCATGAATATGCCAAACATATACTCGGAAAACCAGAACCTAAGGTGGGCCTTTTAAGTATCGGCGAGGAGGACATAAAGGGGAACGAGGTGACAAAGGAGACCTTCAAGAGATTAAAGGACAGTCCACTGAACTTTATAGGAAACCTTGAAGGGAGGGAGGTATATACAGGGAGCGCAGACGTGATAGTCTGCGACGGATTCACCGGGAACGTGGCCCTGAAGATCAGCGAAGGGCTTGCAGAGGCGATCGGAAAATTCATAAAAAGGGAGATCGCCGCCTCCTCCTGGGGAAAGATTGGATATCTCTTTCTGAAATCCTCCTTTAAGAATTTTGCAAAGAAGTTAGATTATGCTGAATATGGGGGGGCCCCTCTGCTCGGGGTTAACGGGATATCAATAATCTGTCATGGAAGATCATCTGCAAAGGCTATCAAGAATGCCATAAGGCTGGCAAAGGCGTTTGCTGAAAATAGCGTAAATGTTTTTATACAAAAGGATATAGAGGAAAACATGCCCTCTTTTTCGAACATAAAAGATACGTAGATTAAGGATGTTTAGATCTAAGATAATCGGCACAGGTTCCTATGCCCCTGCGAAGATAATGACTAACCATGACCTTGAGGAGATAATATCCACCTCTGATCACTGGATAGCGGAAAGGACAGGTATCAGAGAGAGGAGGATTGCCTCCGAGAATGAGGCCACCTCAGACCTGGCCGTGATCGCAGCCGAGAGGGCGCTCGAATATGCCGGTCTTGACCCCATGGAACTAGACCTCATTGTCATTGCTACATCAACCCCTGATATGGTCTTTCCTTCTACGGCCTGCATTGTTCAGGACAAGATAGGGGCGAGAAGGGCCGCTGCATTTGATATATCCGCAGCATGCTCCGGATTTATTTACGCCCTCGCTGTCGGTGACCAGTATGTAAGGAGCGGAACATTCTCTTCTGTCCTGATAATCGGGGCCGAGGTGATGTCAAGGATTATTGACTGGACAGACAGGGGCACATGTATCCTTTTTGGTGACGGGGCCGGGGCCGTAGTTCTGAAAAGAGGATGGGTTGATTCAGGCATCCTCTCAACCCATCTCCATTCAGATGGCGCCCTTTGGGACCTGATACATGTCCCCGGCGGCGGGTCCAGGATCCCGCCCTCAATAGACGTCCTTGAAAGGAAATTAAACTGTATAAAGATGAAGGGGAGCGAGACATTCAAGGTAGCAGTCAGGACCCTGGCCGATGCCGCGTGGGAGGCATTGAAGGCCAACAACCTGCGTCCCTCAGATCTTGATCTCCTTATACCCCATCAGGCAAACATGCGGATAATCAAGGCTGTTGTGGAAAAGCTCGAGATCCGGATGGAAAAGGTAGTTATGAACCTGGACCGCTTTGGAAATACCTCGGCAGCCTCCATCCCTATGGCGCTTGATGAGGCAGTAAGAGAAGGAAGGACCAGGGAAGGTAATTTCATCCTGATGGAGGGGTTCGGCGGGGGTCTTACATGGGGCTCTGCCATGGTAAAATGGTAGGGTCTTCGATC
>CAYZUL010000111.1:0-5129 GCA_964481895.1 uncultured Nitrospirota bacterium
AGCGCGGGGTGTGGGGGCATCGGAGGAGCAACTGCACCGCACGGGCCCCCACAGAAGATAGTCGCCTCCCCCTCAACGCTCGCCTGGCTCGCTGGTATGTACCTGCGGACTCTGCCTTGCCCGTGGGTATCTATTTTCTCCCCCTTTTTATATTCATACTCAATTCCCCCTCCCACTCCTTTAATCTCTTTATTGATGAATAATCTGTAAGATCAAGATGAATTGGAGTTATGGATATCATGCCTCCTGCTATGGCAATGTTATCGGTATCCTTCCTCTCTTCCCATTTCACGCTATTGCTTCCAATCCAGTAATACTTCTTCCCCCTCGGATCTACCTTTTCAACTATCATGTTCTGGTCGTATATCCTTTTTCCAAGTGATGTCAACCTTACCCCCTTAATCCCGCTCCACGGAAGGTTAGGCACATTCACATTCAGGAATGTCCCCTTTGAAAGTCCATGCCATATTATGAGCCTCGCAAGGTGCAGTGCAAATTCTGCCGCCACATCAAACTGGAAGTCGTCGTCGGCAACCTGTGACATGGCAAAGGATGGAATGCCTAATAATGTACCTTCCATGGCAGCTGATACTGTCCCTGAGTAGGTAATATCGTCTCCGAGGTTTCCTCCTTTGTTGATACCGGAAACAATAAGGTCGGGCCTCCCTCCCATAATATTGTTCACGCCAAGTGTTATGCAATCGGTAGGGGTCCCGTTAAGACTGAAAATCTTCTCCCCTATCACCTCTATGCGTAAAGGCTTATGAAGCGTAAGTGAGTGCCCCGCAGCGGTCCTCTCCCTGTCCGGGGCAACGATGTATACATCTCCGAGGGACATCAGATGCTTTGCAAGGATATGAAGCCCTTTTGAATGGACCCCATCGTCATTGGCAACCAGGATCTTTATGTCTTTATTTTTCTTCATTTTAAGATCAAATAAAAAAGCTGCAAATGCAGCCTCCTGATTCTTATTTTAGCTAAAAAGCCTATATCTTACAAGAAAATTTATCTATTCCATAAATTCCTGCCGCTAACTCCTTGTCCCTCATCCTTAAACAGATATTCAGTTGAGGTGGGATGTTTATGATCTACCATCTACCACTGAGTATCCAATCGCCCTATACCCTTTAAGTCTTTTCTCGTACATGCGCATGGAACCTTTTGGTTCGCTCAGTAAGGAAGCCTAACTCTCCTCAATCTGCACTTTATCGGCTAAGCCCAGACCGTCCATTCCCTTCTGGGTATACAATTTTATACCAGGGTTCCATTATGATCGCCTTTGTCCTTTCTTTCTTCGAGTTGGCGGGATAGCTTCTTTGGGCAGCAATGCCCTGATGTCTTTTCGAACCCTACGGGCAAGTCGCACGGCCTTTCGGGCTTCACTAAGAGAAAGATCTTCCATATCTCCCGGATACCGTGTGACAATTGCATATTCTGTCAATAATTCCTGTTCCTCTTCTGACAGCAAGACAGGGATTTTAGAGGGCAGCAGAACCACAAGAAAGGACAGGTTATGGGTTTTGGGAAATGGTATTTCCTTCCATACCAGTAAGGCTTTTACGTATTTTTCAACACATTGCTGGACATGAAAACAGACGGTATCAGTTGGACTGTCGTATTCTAAAGTGAGCATGTGTATTGAAGTCTTGAAATCGTTCTCGGCCTTCACAATCCACTCTCGGACAACTGCAATAATATGTTCAGTTTTTGGCATAGAGCACCTTGCCTTCGTGAAAAGCAGGCCATTCGATCGTCCCCACAACATCCTTGCGCCACTCAAACTCTGTCGGATCGCTTACAATAACATCTTTCGACAATTGGATATCATGCAGCATAGTGCGTATCTGTAGTTGCGTTTTCCGTTTCGAACCGCTTACAGACATCACGACCAAAAGGTCTACATCACTATCGGACCCAGAGGATCCGCGTGCATGCGAGCCGAAAAGGATGATCTTTTCAGGGTGAAATTGTCTGACTATTCTCCTTACCATCTCTTTTATTGCGTTCTCTATTTTTTCTTTCATGATTTTACCCGGTACCCTAAAAAGCCCAGCCTGCCTCTACTTTTCCCTATTATCTTGGCACAGCCAAAAACATCGCATCAAGGAGGCGATTCTCCTCGCTGCCCTTAGGATACAATGCCGAAAGCGCATTGGCAAGCCTCAAGAAATCAGGGCTTCTTCTATCTCTGCCTTAAGTAACGACCTCAAGGCATTTTGTCATGCCGCTCGCCTGCAAGAGCATCGCAGCATGCACCCTGTCGAGCGTCATCGTCCCTTTATGTTCTTTAATTGTTTCCATCTCTGATCCTTCACTCTTTCTCCCTCTCCCTTTGGGAGAGGGCAGGGGTGAGGGAGTCCCAGATCGTCTCCAGCACTGCTTCAGTGTTTTCCAAAACATCATGGTTCCAAAAGCGCAATACCTTGACCCCTTCTATCTCTAAATCCTTCGTTCTCTGCTCATCATATTGCTTTTGTTGCTGCTCGTCATGTCCTCCTCCGTCAAGTTCAATTGCCAACCTAACTTCATGACAATAAAAATCGAGAATGAATCTTCCTATTGAATGCTGCCGACGGAATTTAGCCCCTCCGAGTCTTCGATCTCGCACCAGTTCCCACATCAACCTCTCTGCATCTGTTGCATTTCGGCGAAGTTCACGGCAGGCTTGAAGGAGCTCTTCTGGAAGCGGTGGCTTGGACAAAGAAGAATTCCCCCTCACCCTATCCCTCTCCCAAAGGGAGAGGGTAACAATCGGCCCAAATGCCCTTTTTAAGTCCTCATCTTACGAACAGACTACTCCCAAAAATCCGCTGCCTTTTTCTTTAAAGTCTTCCGGACAATGAGCATCACACGGATCAGGGAGAATAGCCCTAGAAGCATTGACCTGCACGCAACCAGCGGACTCCGCGCCCACCAGAGATGCAGAGTGCTCGGATGTCCATGCCTGATGGCTTTCTCCCTTGCCGAATGCTTCGAGACCACAGCAATCGTAAAATCCACTTCAGCGAGGCGTTTACATTCCTTAGCGATCATTATTTATCCATAAATCAAACAGAATTATTAATTTTCTGAACCACATAATATTTACTTTTCCCCTCAAGAAATTCTTGGTACACATTTCCCTGCTGACCATCAACATTGAAAACCACCATAGCCTTTGCCTTCAATGTTGTTTCGGGACTTAGAAGTGTCCTCTCATATTCCTCAGTAATCGTGATATTAATCATAGCTGTGAGATTTTTTACCTCCCCCTGGATCATAACCCTTTGTTTCTTGGATGGCTTGGTAGGAGGCGATTCAGACTCTCCAATCTGACGAGAATGGGCCAAGAACCCAAGTAGTCCTAAAGGGATTGTTTGTTCGAAAGAGCCTTCAATCTTTGCACCGGATTGTCGAATAATAATTCCATCCCAATCACCCCAGCGCCATTTACCATTAAGATCAAGAGGACTATCCGGGCGAGTACATAAGCCCTCCGCAAATCGGAGACGAAATGCTCTCTCGGGTTCTGCCTCTTGGAGGATGGTCTGCTCCTTCTTAGCTTCACTCTCTTTGGCTTCCTCAATTGCATTTTTAGCTTGCCCAACATTCCCATGGACATCAACTTCCCCTGCTAATTTGAATGCTCCATTAATGATTCCCAATACCTCATCAGCAAAACCAGTTTCCAAGTATTTATACGCTAAGTTTGCCATTGCAAGAGTGTTTTTTAATTCTGCAGATTCTTTATAACTGGCGATAGACCTGCACGATAATTGTAATTCACTTTGTACGACTCCAAGGTTATTCAGGCAGGCACCATCTCGGTTATAGGTTTCCAGAAGTCTGTAATGATATAGACCGAGGTGTCGCCGGCTAAGTTCGTTATATTTATAAGCAGTCTGAAACCTTAAATTGCTGTCTACGGGATTTAACTCTAACGCCCGCTCTGCATATAACACAAAAGTTTCTTTGTCACCTTCCTTATCCGCCATATCTATAAGCGCCTTATATAGATGGTAGGCCGGTTCTTCATTCTTATACTGTTGTAGTTTTTCTTCCATCAACTTCTTTCCCTCGGTAATCTTGTTGCCCATGAACATACATAATGCGGCTCTTCCATAATCAGAACATTTGTCTGAAGAATCAGATTCTAAATCGGCAGAAGTCAAAAACTCTCTAGTTGCTTTATCCCACATTTTCATACCTTCTAACGCAATGGCCAGTTGTCTATGGATATCCTCATTTTTAGGATTTGCAAGGACCAGTTCTTCTATGCCTTTAAAGGCACTAGTATCTCCAAGCTCATAAGAAATACGTAGACACGCCCCTTCCCATAATATTCGTTCTTTTTCATCCAAGAGGGGTGATGCCTCTTCACGAAAAATACGCTGGCCCTCCTCGAAATTCTTCTTATCAAGCAAGGCATTCAACATTCTACCAAGGATACCTCTCTTCGTTTGCTCGGTTGTTTGAACGGTTTCTAAAATCCCTGCATTCTGGGATATCTCCGCCTGTTTTCCTTCGGGAAATGAGACAGGTTGCTCTGACTTTGGCGGCTCTTGTGCCACTTCGAGGGGAACCTTTTGGAACAAACGCGTACGAATATTACCAATAATCTCGTTTAATTTTAGGAAGGCATCATCTAGCGAATCACGCTGGAAGGGAACACATTCAAGATCTCCCTGAAGTTCAGGAAAATTGTCGATATTATTCTCGACCAGTAAAATCAGTTCTTTCTCTTTACCTATGGCATAGCCACTCTCCTGAATAACCCAATTTGAAGTCGAATATAGATCCTTGCCGTCGAGCTTACAACGGCACGTAAAAATGCCGACGAAGATCTGATTCTGGTCAATACGTTCTCTTACCTTTGTTGAAACCGATCTATTTTCAGCGGGCTCACCACTTTCGCACTCAATTCCAGCAGATCTTAGAAATCTCAGTATCTTGTCAACAAGTGGCCTATCTCTCTCATCGAATGAATGACCTGCGAATGCCTTTAACTTTATCTGATCCATTTGTTAACCTTTAGACAAAACATTCAAACTCTATATTATTTCTTAAATTCTTCAAGTTTGAAGTCTACTCTGTATAAGTAGACCTCACACGCCATCCACACATCACACAATCTTATCACTTCGCTCTTT
>CAYZUL010000112.1:0-4891 GCA_964481895.1 uncultured Nitrospirota bacterium
CCCCCTCAACGCTCGACTCCGCTCGCTGTTATAAATTCAGGGGGGCGGCCATCCCGCTCCAAACGTTGGTCGCTAGGTTATTAATTACTAAGCTTCTTTCTCTTTCTTATAAACTCTCCGATCGCCTCCCCATAATAATCCCTGGCATCCCTTATCTCCTTTGATACCCTCTTTTCGAACAACCTCCTCCCCTCCTCCAGGTCATCCTTTAAGACCTGATGAAATGTATCGTTCCGTATCCCCTCATCTACAACTTTTTGATTATAGAGGGCTATATCAGAGAGGATGATCCTGGCAAGGCGCCTTGCTGCCTCATGATCGTCCGGATCGCCAGGAAGTTGTGGCGGTCCTGCCTCCTTTACCCCGGTTTCAGGTCCTCCTGTTGCAACTATCTGTTCCTTGATTACAGTTTGTATATTTTTCTGAGGCATCGAAGTCTCAACTGGCCTGGTCTCAAGCAGGGCCTCTTCGATCCTGCCAGCAGGTTCCAGCGCCTTGTCGCTGACACTGACCTCGGTTATTTTTAATGGGACTGCTGCCTCCTCTACGGTCTCCCTCTTCTCCTCAGTAACTGGAGATTCGCCGCGTTTCTTTATCCCAATAAGTCTTTTTATTTTAAAAAAAAGATTATCCTTTATATGGTGTCTTTCAATATAATCATCGGCGCCATAGAGGGATTCAGGCGCCCTTTTGTACCTCGCCTTGTCATAAATAGATGCCACAAGGATGACAGATGTGCCGTTTAACACAGGACTCTTCTTGATTATCTCGCAAACCTCGAAACCGAAGATCTGTGGAAGTCCGACATCGATAACTGCTACGGCAGGCCTGAATTTCTTCAACATAAAAAGGGCCTCCCTTCCCGTAGAGGATTCGACTACCTCAACGCCGGAACCATCAAGCACATCTTTAATGATCTCTCTTGTTGCAGAACCTTCTACAGCAACCAGCACCTTTTTTTCATCCGGAAAGAGGGCATCTTCAGTCTCGACTGAAGGAGGTACAGGCCGGACTTCTTCCTTTATTATCAGGTCCACCTCTATCTTGGCTTTAATCCTTAGCGAGGAATGGCAATGCCCACAAATCTTTTCTATTGTGTCATTCGGACCTATCTCGTCGATACTAAAGTTATTTTTACATCCCGGGCAGGTAAGAATCATCAATCCCTCCTAATCTGGCTGCATAATGTCTTAACGTTCCTTTATTAGACCCAGAACATTTTTTTCGTCATGAGTAAAAAGGTTTTCTATATCCAGAATAAGAACCAATTTCTCTCTGAATTTGCATATTCCCATCAGATATTCAGATACTTCATCTTTAAGTATTTCAGGTGGGGATTGGATAGACCCCTCCTCTACCCCGATAACCTCCCTGACCTCATCAACAATAATACCGATGTTCGTACCATGGATCTTTACGATAAGGATATGATTGGGCCTTCCACCTGCTGCCAATGTAAGTCCAAGCCTCTTTTTAAGATCTATTACCGGAATAACCAGGCCCCTCAGATCAACTACACCCTCAATAAAAGAGGGCAATTTTGGGATTGGCGTCACATCTCTGAAGGAGATGATCTCTATTATTTTAATAATATCAAGTGCATAATCCTTATTATTAATCCTGAAATTTACTAACTGCCTTTTATATTGCTTCTCTTTTTTCTCTGTGCTCTGCATCATCTTCCTTACTTTAAGGGGCTAGCGTCGCCCCCTCCTACCGGCAAAGCCGGATGGAGCCTCCTCCCCAACGCTCGCCTGGCTCGCTGGATAGACTCTAAAGGGGCTCCGTGATGGGCATATCTACACCTTAAACTTACCCATCTCATCCTTTAAGAGGATAGCCTGTTTTGTCAGGGTATCTACGGCAAGGTTCATCTCCGAGACCAATATGACACTTTCTTTAGATATGCCTCTCATCTCATCAATAAACCTTACTACAATCTCGCACCCCTTCTTTTGCGCAGTGATGGCCTTCACTATCTGCTGAGCCCTTTCCGTAACATTTTCCACCGCCTTTGTTATCTGCTTGCTCCCCTTTGCCTGCTCTTCTGTTGAATTCTTCACATCTCGGGTAATATCCCTCATCCTTTCTGTAGCCTGCATTATCTGACGTGAGCCCTTTATCTGCTCTGTAGTTGCGAGCGATATCTGCTTAACCATGCCCGAGATCTTTTGTATCGAATCTGTAACCTGTTTTATCCCCTTAGCCTGCTCTACGGTAGCCATCTCAATCTCCCTTCCCATCTCGGAAGATCTCCTAGAACTCATTAGGATCTCTTTTAGCGCCTCCCCTGCCTCCAGGGAAAGCCTTACCCCTTCCTCTACTGAACTTGCTCCATCCTTTATTGAACCAACAGCATCCTTGGCCTCTAACTGGACATTCTCAATCAACTCAGCGATCTCTTTTGTGGAAGAGGCTGTCCTTTCGGCCAGGTTCTTGATCTCATCTGCTACAACAGCAAACCCTTTGCCATGTTCACCTGCCTGGGCAGCCAGTATTGCGGCGTTGAGGGCCAGAAGATTGGTCTGTTTCGTTACCTCGTCTATAACTGTGAGTATCTTGCCTGCATGCTCAGACCTCTCTCCTAATCTGTTTATTACGGCGGCAGATTTCTCGACTGTATCCTTAATCTTCTTCATGCCCGCAATCGTCTTCTCGATAGACTTGACCCCCAGCTCCTGGGCATCAGACGAAACCTTCTCTGAAAGCCTGGCCGATTCTCTGGCATTCGACTCTACCTCTCTTACAGAGGCATTTATCTCATTGGCCGCAGAAGCGGTCTCTTCTGATGCAGCGGAAAGGACATCCACGTTCTCGGCGACCTGTTTTATTGACGCAGACATCTCCATAATAGAGGAAGATGTATCATCCACTGACGATGCAAGACCAACGGAACTGTTTGCTACCTCTCTTATTGAAGCATCCATCTCAAGTATAGACGAAGTCGTTGCCTCAGCCGAGGAGAACAGGGCATCTGCATTCTCCGCCACATCCCTGATGGCACCCTTCATCTCCTCAACGGATGCAGAGGACTTCTCTGCTGAACCAGCTTGATTTTCTGCGCCAACTGCTACCTTGTCGCCTAATTTTGAGATCTGATCTGAGGCAGAAGTCACACTTATAGATGCCTCCCTGATCTTCATGATCATGCCCCTCAGATTGGCAGACATCCTCGTAAAGGCCCCGCCAAGTAATCCTATCTCATCCTGGGATGCAATCTTGACATTCTGCATAAAATCGCCATCAGCAATCCCAACTGCAACTCCAACCATCTTTTCTATCGGGTTAATAATTACTTTAATAAAGAAGAAGGAAACAATGATACCTATGCCTATAGTTATGGCAGTCAGAAGGAATATGACATTTCTTATCGAATCAAGCTTCTGCTTCATCCCTTCAGTTGAAAGACCTATCCTTACAGCGCCTATCCTCCCTGTTGTTCCTGTATCAGACGATCCTATGGGTACGGCTATATCATATAATCCCTCTTTTGCAAGCTTTGCAATCTCAATACCCGATTCAGTTATTTCAAGGGCCTTCTTTGTGAGCTTGTCGCTATAATTTTTCCCTACCTCCGACTGATTGCTGTGGGCCAAAACCTTCCCCTCCTTGTCAATTATAATGAGATAGTCCACATCAGGTTCCTCCTTAACTCCTTTTGAAAGCCTGTCCAGGGCTGATGTGTCGCCGATCAAAACTCCATATATACTATTGTAAGCAAGGCCTTTAGCAAGCGATGTGCCCCTTTTTTTTAAGGCATCTTCCAGTGCATCTCTTGTGCTATTCCAGGAGAACCAACCGAGTATAAGCCCCATGGTAATGGATAGTAAACTGATAAGGATGATAAATTTTAATTTAAGTCCAAATCTTACACCCTCACCCCTTTGTTCAAACATTTCTCCTCCTCTGAACGAGCTTTTTAACTAAGACGATATATTATCTTAAGTTTTTACCCTCTTGCAACTTAAGAAGCCTAACAATATCCAGGAGTATTACTATCCTTCCCTTATATCTTACGATCCCCCTGATATACTCTGCGTCAATCCCGCTTATTGTAGACGGGGTAGGTTCAATATCAAGCCCTCTTATCTTCACCACCTCAGCTACACCATTTACCGTGATTCCTATTAATTCACGATCAATCGAAATAACAATTATCCTCCCCTTGTTTGAATCCCCTGGTTCTCTTAGCCCAAGCCTATTTCTGATGTCGAATATAGGAATGATGGCCCCTCTTAACGATATTATCCCCCTGATACAGTCATCTGCGCGCGGAACGAAAGTAATATCCATCATTCCGATTATCTCTTTTATCGAAATTATATCGATAGCATACTCCTCGTCCCCGAGGAAAAAAGAGAGGAACTCTTCCTGCTTTTCTTCGGGCTTGGCCTCCTCCACCCTGATAGTATCTCCTCCAACCTCCTCAACATGTCTGTCTTCTTCCCTTTTTTTCTCCAGGCTGAGCAAATCTGTGTTGATAGCCGACTCTCCTTGATCTGTTTTTTCTGCTGATTCTCCAATATTTTTATCAATCTTTGTCTCATCCTTTAGGTCTATCTTTTCTGGTTCAACTTTAACGACATCCTTTTCCTCTCTCTTATTTTTGGGAGGGCTTTTTCCCCTGCCTTTTGGGCCGGCCGATCTTGATCCTTTGCTCTTCTTTTTTTCCATCTTGCTTAACCTAATAATTCTTTAATTTTCGCTATTATATCACAAACATATTTAAAAGCCACCAAAGGAATCTCCTGCCCGCTCGCGGGATAATGCTTGCATGTCTTAAGTAAAGTTTGTATCATGCCAAAAGCGAGCAAGGCGAGCATGAGGGGGAGGCGACGATCATCTGTGGGGGCCCGTGCGGTGCAGTAGCTCCTCCGATGCCCCCACACCC
>CAYZUL010000113.1:0-4886 GCA_964481895.1 uncultured Nitrospirota bacterium
AATCTTTTATTCCTGGTATGCTGAGGAGGTGCCTTTTATATGATTATCAGTTCTCTTTAAAAGCGAGGTTCTCGGAGACCAGTACTTGGCGTGGCTTAGCTGGGGGTTCGATGATGGCTGGATGCCAAGGTCAGAACGGGGAGCCGGCTAATACTAAAATTGTCGCTGTTCCTATTTAGTCCCTATTTAGTCTACCATGTCCCTCCTCTTCAATAACTTTGGGGTAAATTAGGACACACCCCCCTATTTATCAACATAATATCCCAGATGCCGATTTAGACTTTACAAGACCTTACATTATCTGTCATTGCGTGGCAATCTCAAAAAATCCCCTCTTACCCCCCTTTGTTAAAGGGGGGATTGATCCGCTTCGCTCGCAATTACGACTTTGTTTTTACGCTCTAGGGCAGCTGCAAGGCATTTGACAAGTTTGATATGAGATGCTATCCTAGTCTTAATTATGGTCAACCTAAATAGAGGTCTATAGTAATGAAGACATTATCGGTTTCTGAGGCAAAGATGAAACTTAGCGGCCTCATAGAGAGAGTCGGCACTACAGACGAAGAGGTGGTAATCACAAAGAATGGCCGTCCTGCAGCAGTCTTAATAAGCCCCGATGAGTTTGATAGCTGGAAAGAGACTGTTTCTGTCCGCTCTGATTCAGATCTGATGAGTGAGATTAAAAAAGGCCTTGAGGCATTAAAGAAGAAGAGGGCAAGGCTTTACACCCTTGAGGAATTGTTTAAATAAGTTGCTTCAAAGATGAAGCGTACGATATATAAACTCAGGGTCCCAGATGAGATAGCCGAACTCATTCGGGCCATGCATCCGGATCTCAAGAAAAAGATCAGGGCTTCACTCCAGACAATCTTATCTGACCCATATTCAGGCAAGGCATTAAAAGATGAACTAGAGGGATTACGAAGTTTCCGGGTAAGCACCTTCAGAATCGTGTACAGGATTTCAAGCAAGAAACAGATTGAGATTATAGCAATAGGCCCCAGAGAGAGGATATATGAAGAAACCTTTCGTTTAATCAGGATGTATTAAAGGTTATAATCCATGGAAATATATCGAAGCAATCTGGCAGTAAAATAGGAATGTAGATACAAAAGACTAGAGAAGGACATTTCCAAGGCATTAAGAGAAGTAAAACGTGCCAGGTAAGATTCTGGCAGTGATTGACACCAATGTATTTGTAAGCGGTATCATCCATCAAGAAGGCTTGCCAGGGCAATCCTAACGGCCTTTAGGTCAGGCATATTTGAGTTGGTTACATCAGCAAAGATCAATAAAGAAATTCTAGAGGTATTTAATCGCCCCAAGATTAAAGAAAGGTATCCTAATAATGGGTAAAGTGGTCATATCCCCCTCTTAAGATCTCCTGCCCAATATCATACTCCCCGCTCCATCTTATCCCCCTCCTCTTCACTATCTGCCCGATCACAGAAACCCCTGTCTTTTTCAAAAGAGGGTTGTTAGCAATCCTTGAAATAGATCTTTTTGAGGCAGTAAAAAGGAGTTCATAGTCCTCACCACCCGATAGTGCAAACCTTAAGGGAGAAGCCCCAACCCTCGCGGCATATCTTCGAAGTGGGGCAGATATGGGTATCTTATCTAAAAAGAGCTCAGCACCAACACCGCTCTCATCTAAAATGTGAGAAAGGTCTGACAAAAGACCGTCAGAGACATCTATCATAGAGGTAGCAAGTTTATTTGTCGCAAGAAACCTACCTTCATCTACCCTGGGGATCGGCATGAGATGCTTTTTTCTCAGGTAGCTATACCCTCTTCCCGCATTTTCTCCCTTTTTCAGTATCTCAAGGCCTGCTGAGGAATCACCAAGGCTCCCGGTCACTATGATACTATCACCAACACTTGCCCCGGACCTTGCTATTGCAATCCCAGGTTCTACGTCACCAAGAAGTGCAATAGAGATAAATATCCCTTTTTTGGAGGCAGAGGTATCACCTCCTGTCAGCTCTATCTCAAACCTCTTCGCCAGCATGCCGATGCCCTTATAAAGTTCATCGATATCTTTTATATCGAGCTCACCAGGAACGGCGAGGGATACAACCAGATACTTCGGAATACCCCCCATGGCTGCAATATCAGATATATTTACGGCAAGGGCCTTATATCCGAGCTGCCGGAAGGTGGTATATTTGAGATCAAAATGGATATCCTCTACCAATAGGTCGGTGGTGAGGAGGATGTCCATATCCTTCTTCGGCCTTAATACGGCAGAATCGTCTCCTATACCGACAAGGAGAGATCTTTTGGAGGGAGGAAACCGTTTACTGATCCGGTCTATTAGGCCGAATTCTCCGATCTGACAAAGGTCCATCCACAAGGTGCCTCTATCTGGGGGATGCCCCGACTAACGCCTTTGACCCTTTCTTTTTATTGGGCTTCCTGCCTTGACCCTTTTTAGAATTGTATCTGAGGGCGATCTTAAGGACATCATCCATAGTCTCTGCAAATCTTAGAGTAATCCCCTTCAGGAGATGCTTTGGAATCTCCTCAATGTCTTTCTCGTTCCTCTTGGGCAATATTACTGTAGTCAGTCCCGCCCTCTTGGCGGCAAGTATCTTCTCCTTGAATCCACCGATAGGAAGGACCCTTCCTCTAAGGGTAATCTCGCCCGTCATAGCCACATCCTTCTTGATAGGGGTATTAGTGAAGAGGGACGCCAGGGCCGTAGCCATAGTGATCCCTGCAGAAGGCCCATCCTTTGGGATCGCCCCTGCCGGAACATGGATATGAATATCATTCTTGGCAATAAGGTCGGAAGGTATCTTCAGTTCCTTCTCCTTTGATCTTATATAGCTTAGCGCTGCCTGCGCAGATTCCTTCATTATATCCCCTAAATGTCCCGTTAGGGTTAAATTCCCCTTCCCCTTCATTGCGGTAGCCTCAATATAGATAATATCTCCTCCTGCCTCGGTCCAGGCAAGCCCGGTAGATACACCTATCTCATCCTTCTCATGCTCTGCCTCTTGCAAAAACTTTGGTACGCCAAGATATTTGTTCAGGCTATTCGGTGTAATAGGATACCTTTTCTCCATCCCTTCGGCGATCTTTTTCGCAACCTTTCGCATTACATTAGCTATCTCCCTCTCCAGGTTTCTCACCCCAGCCTCTCTGGTATGCTGTCTTATAATTGCATGCAGCGCCTCATCAGAGATATGTATATGCTTTTCCGTAATCCCATGTTCGGCTAGTTGCTTTGGGATAAGAAAATTCTTGGCAATTCCAGCCTTTTCTTCCTCTGTATAGCCGGGTATCTCAATAATTTCCATCCTATCTCTAAGCGCGTATAGTATCGGATCTATCAGATTCGCTGTTGTGATAAACATCACATCTGAGAGATCAAATGGAACAGCAAGAAAATGATCGCTAAAAGAGTGATTTTGCTCAGGATCAAGGACCTCAAGGAGTGCAGCAGCAGGATCTCCACGGAAATCAACCCCTACCTTATCCACCTCATCAAGCATAAATACAGGGTTATTTGACCCGGCCTGTTTTATCCCCTGGATTATCCTGCCGGGCAATGCACCTACATATGTCCTGCGGTGACCCCTGATTTCCGCCTCATCCCTCATACCTCCCAGGGACATCCTGATAAATTCCCTGCCCAGCGCCCTTGCAATAGATTTTCCCAGAGATGTCTTGCCCACGCCCGGAGGTCCTGTAAAGCAGAGAATAGGCCCCTTCATCTTCTCCCCTGTTTTCCTCTTTTCCTTCATCTTCCTCACTGCCAGGTACTCCAGTATCCTCTCTTTAACCTTCTCAAGGTCATAGTGGTCCTCATTTAATACCTTTGTCGCCGCCTTGATATCCAGGTTATCCTTTGTCTTCTTGGACCAGGGGATCTCAACCATCCACTCAAGGTATGTCCTGACTGTTGTCGCTTCCGCAGAATCAGGGTGCATCTTCTCAAGTCTTTTTAACTGTTTTTCTGCCTCCTTAAAGACCTTTTCCGACATCTTTGCCTCGGCAATCCTCTTTCTAAATTCGTTAACCTCCTCTGTTCGTTCATCCACTTCCCCAAGTTCCTTCTGGATCGCCTTTAGTTGTTCTCTTAAGTAATATTCCCTTTGGGTCTTATCCAATTCACCCTTGACTTCGGCCTGGATCTTCTGCTGCATACCCAGGAGGTCTAACTCTTTTTCAAGGACCTCATTTACCTTCTTCAGCCTTATAACAGGATCTGCGATCTCAAGTACCTGCTGGGCAGCCTCTACCTTTATCCCAAGGTTTGAGACGATCATATCCGAAAGCCTGCCAGGGTCCTCCATGTTCTCTATAACCATCATAGCCTCAGGTGGTATTGCCTTTCCCTGGGTAATCATCTTTTCAACCTGTTCTTTTACATTTCTCACCAGGGCTTCAAGCTCCAGCGTCATCTCCGTCACCTTCATCTCTGATATCTTCTCTATCCGTACCTGATAGTATGGCTCAAGCTGGGTATATTCAAGGATCCTGGCCTTAACCAGGCCCTGGACAAGTATCTTAACCCTTCCATCCGGGAGCTTTAACATCCTCATTATCATCCCGACGGTACCGACAGAATATACCTCCTCAGGCTGCGGGATCTCCACGTCCAGCGACTTCTGTGCCGCAAGGAGTATCATCCTGTTGCCTGAAAGTGCGGTATCAATAGCCTTTATCGATATATCCCTTCCTACAAACAGCGGAAGGACCATATATGGGTATACAACTATATCCCTCACAGGAAGGAGGGGTAATGTGTCAGGAATATCTATCTTCTGTGATTCCTGCTCTATAGATCCGGCCATATTAAAATACCTCCCATTTCTCCTACCGTCTATTATAGGGGCTTGCGTCGCCCCCTCCACCGGCAAAGCCGGATGGAGCCTCCC
>CAYZUL010000114.1:0-4633 GCA_964481895.1 uncultured Nitrospirota bacterium
GAGCCTGACCCCGCAAGAAATGGGCAGCGATAGATAAGCCGGCAGCATCTTCCGCATTGAAGGCAATCGCCAAGCCTGACCGCCATCTGTTTTTCAATATATCCATTTCCCGTCTTGCATAGCAGATAGCGTCTTAACTTGTTTGCTATCTTTTGGAGGGGCGTGGATGATCTGCTTTTTATGATTCTGTTTAGGCTTGCTTGCATATTAGGGTGCTAGTAGACCATAATAAATCTATAATTGCAAGTAATTATTCAGGACAGGTCTTCAGCAAGGTGGCGTCCTAGTCGCTCTAATAAGAAACAAAGTTCATATAATGTAGTATACTAAAGGCATATGGTTAATATGAGACATTCAATATCCTTTTCATTTATTGCCATCCTCTTATTGTTATTGATTTCCGGGCCTGCCTTCCCGGGAGAGAGAAGACTGCATCTAATTAAATACGAGGGGATAATAAATCCCGTGGCAGCGGAATTTGTTATTACTGAGATCAAAAGGGCGAAGGATGCAAAGGCTGAAGCCCTTATAATCGAACTTGATACCCCTGGCGGCCTTGATCAGTCAATGAGGATCATTGTAAAGGAGATAATCGGCTCAGATGTTCCGATAGTTGTCTATATCTCTCCTTCCGGGGCAAGATCAGCCTCTGCCGGTGTCTTCATAACACTCGCCTCGCATATTGCAGCCATGACACCCGGTACAAATATAGGTGCCGCCCATCCGGTCGCCTTGGGCGGCGGTGAGATGGATAAGGAGATGAAGAAGAAGGTTGAGAATGATGCAGCGGCATACATAAAATCTATTGCCGAGAAGAGGGGGAGAAACGTAAAGTGGGCCGAGGATGCGGTAAGATCCAGCGTTTCAGTTACCGAAAAGGAGGCATTGGACCTTAAGATAATAGACCTTGTGGCACCCAACATAGATGACCTCCTGGTCCAGATAGATGGCCGCGAGGTTGTAACTGAGAGCGGAAAGAGGGTATTAAGGACGAAGGATGCGGATCTGGTAAGGATAGAGATAGGTCTGAGGCTTAGGATCTTAAATACCTTAAGCGATCCCAATATAGCATATATATTGATGATCATAGGGATATACGGGCTGATATTTGAATTATCCAGCCCCGGGGCAATACTCCCCGGCGTTGTGGGAGGCATCTCTCTGATCCTCGCATTCTATTCATTCCAGACCCTCCCGATAAACTATGCGGGTTTAGCGCTAATAATATTAGGTATCATATTTTTCATTGCAGAGATAAAGGTTACAAGTTACGGACTCCTTGCCGTGGGTGGTACCATATCAATGCTTTTGGGTTCGCTCATGCTCATCAATGCCGATGTGCCGTATTTCCGGATATCATGGGGCGTAATCTTCCCATCAGTTATAGCGACAGTACTCTTTTTCCTGTTTGTGGTCGGCATGGCTGTGAAGTCGCAGAGAAAGAGACCCCTGACCGGCATAGAAGGGCTTATTGGAATGACCTGTATTGTAAAGACAGATATATCCCCCAGGGGGAAGGTAATGCTGCGGGGCGAGATCTGGGATGCCATGAGCGCTGAGCCTTTAAAAGAAGGGGATGAGGCAGAGATAATACGCGTTGAGGGCCTCAAACTATTAGTTAAAAGATACAAGAAACTATAACCAGGAGGTATTATGATGCCTGAACTGATCTTAAGTCCAATAGTCGTGGTGATTGTACTGATCCTCTTCCTATACAGCGGAATAAAGGTCTTAAAGGAGTATGAAAGGGGGGTCATATTCAGGCTCGGAAGGGTTTCAACTGCATTATATGGCGGGAACGGTCCGGGGCTCATATTGATCATACCCTTTGTTGACCAACTCATAAAGGTGAGCCTCCGGACAGTTACCATGGATGTCCCATCTCAGGATATAATCACAAAGGACAATGTCTCGGTAAAGGTGAATGCGGTGATCTACTTCAGGGTTATTGATCCGCAAAAGGCGATACTAGATGTAGAAGATTACCTGTACGCCACATCACAAATTGCCCAGACAACGCTCAGAAGTGTACTGGGACAGAGCGCTTTTGATGATCTCCTGTCAAAAAGGGAGGAGATAAATATTTCCTTACAGAGGATTATAGACCAGCAGACAGAGCCTTGGGGGATCAAGGTCACAGCAGTGGAGGTAAAAAATGCCGATCTGCCGCAGGAGATGCTCAGGGCAATTGCAAAACAGGCAGAGGCAGAGAGGGAGAGGAGGGCAAAGGTGATCCATGCCGAAGGTGAGTTCCAGGCCGCCCAAAAACTCTTTGATGCGGCGGAAATCATTGGAAGGAATCCTGCGGCCGTACAACTCAGATTTCTCCAGACCTTAACAGAGGTAGCCACTGAGAAGAATTCTACTATAATATTTCCTGTGCCGATAGATTTGATAGAGGCATTCCTTAAACGGGGAAAAGAGGGGAAGGAAGGATAGCTTGGGTACGGGGTCAGGGTCTAGTACAAGATTATACCTGATTAGACATGGCGAGGTGGCAAATGCCTTGGGGAAAAAGGTCTATAACGGTCAGTTTGACGTAGACTTAAGCCCGAATGGCCACAAGCAGATGGAGGATGTTGCAGGGTTTCTGTCAGATAAACCGGTCAGGGCCGTATATTCCAGCGATCTTAAAAGGACGGTCATAGGGGCCCGGATGGTTGCCGACAAACATAACCTAAAGGCAGTCCAGAAGAAAGATCTGCGGGAGAAGGATTTTGGAAGATGGGAGGGGCTTGCCTATGACCAGGTGGCAGAAAGATATCCTGATGAGTGGCAGGCATGGCTTTCTGATCCTGTAATTTCAAGGCCGGGGGGTGGTGAGACCTTTATTGAGGTCCAAAAGAGGGTGATCCCGGAGATGGAGGAGATCATCGCTTCTCACAGAGGGGAGGAGATCGTGATCCTGGCACATGGAGGGGTTAACAGGATAGTCCTCTGTCGCGCACTAGGTCTTGACTTAAGATACATCTTCAGAATTGAGCAGGGTTATGCAGCGATTAATATCATAGATTTTTTCGAAGATACTGCCTACGTAAAGCTAATGAACTATCAGATTGGGGGGTTGTAGATGAAAAAGACGCCAGGCTGGTCTATTCATCTTCACCTTTTAAGATTATCTAAAAACTCCCTTGGTGTAAGAATAGCAATGCCTCTATATCGCCGGAACTTTTGTAAGTGCTGATCTCCGGAAACAATGTAATCCGCATTTCCCTCTATAGCTGCACTCAATACTTGATTATCCGAGGGATCTTCAGATATATCCGATACTTTAAGTTTCCCTGGTGTTGAGATACCGTATCTTCTTAATATCCGGATAACACCCTGGATCTGTGTTGAAGTGACACCATATTCTTGAATTCGGGGATAGCTCAGAACTCGTCCCACTTACTCTACTAATGCCTCAGACGTGATGAGAAGGAAATGACCTTTTCGCCATTCCTCCATGATAAGGAAGGGATTTCCTCTACCCTGGATCGTCGCGCTGACGATGATATTGGTGTCAAGGACGACCCGAAGCATACTCTTTGCGGACGGCCCTCACTGCCTCCTCAACATCCCGTCCAATTGTTTTAGGAGTAACCTTTTTGGTCTGAGCTCGAATTTCGTCAAAAATGTGGAAATCCTCCTCCCTCTGTTTGCAATAAGCCTCATACTCCTCCGGGGAGATCACTACTGCCATCGGTTTCCGTCCCCGCTGGATAACAATTTGGGTCTGCTTGTAAAAGACCTCTTCCAGGAGTTCTCCCAGATGTTGACGGGCCTCATAAGCTTGTATAGTTTTTAATTTGTTCATATTTTTATATAATTATATCATTTCTAATAATTGCATAGTTTGTATATTGCCGTCAAGACCCAAAGCATTTGACAATCTTGATACTCAATGATAATTTAGTCTTAATTCTGGTCAACCTAAATAGAGGTCTATAGCAATGAAGATATTATCGGTTTCTGAGGCAAAGATGAAACTAAGCGGACTTATAGAGACTGTCAGCACTACAGACGAAGAGGTGGTAATCACGAAGAATGGCCGCCCTGCAGCAGTCTTAATAAGCCCTGATGAGTTTGATAGTTGGAAAGAGACTATTGCTGTCCGCTCTGATTTAGATCTGATGGGTGAGGTTAAGAAAGGCCTTGAGGCGTTGAAGAAGAAGGGGGCAAGGCTTTACACCCTTGAGGAACTGTTTAAATAAGTTGCTTCAGACATGAAGCAGGCAATATGCAAACTCAGGGTCCTGGATGAGATAGCAGAATTTATCCGTGGCATGCATCCGGATCTCAAGAAAAAAATCAAGGCCTCACTTCAAATAATTTTATTTGAACCATATTCAGGCAAGGCGTTGAAGGGTGAATTAGAGGGATTAAGAAGTTTTCGGGTAAGCAGTTTTAGAATAATATATAGGGTTTCAAGCAAGAAACAGATCGAGGTTGTAACTATCGGCCCGCGTGAGAGGATTTACGAAGAGACCTTTAGGATCATAAATAAGGGTTAACCGGGCTTTAGTTGTGTGAAAATATTATAAAATCTCCCCTCACCCCTCTTTTCCAAAGAGGGGAATTGGTGGATTTTTAAATATATGTAGTTACAATTATGAGACCGTTAATAATAGCGGGGAAGTTCAATCATCGCAGG
>CAYZUL010000115.1:0-4529 GCA_964481895.1 uncultured Nitrospirota bacterium
TCAATGCTCTCAATACATTAGTCGTGCTCCTGATTAAATTCTGGGGAAAGTCCACAAAAGATATTGCTTGACAAATCAGAAGTTATGGATGAGAATTTAAGAAACTTGAAAGGAGTTTTATCTGTGAATAACATCTTATTAAAAGACGGGGAAAAATACGGCGGCCAGTATGTGGCAACAAAATCTTTCAAAAACAGAAAGGTTGTATGCTCCGGCAGTGATCCAAGCACGGTTTTTAATGAAGCAAAGAAGAAAGGTGTAATGGCTCCGGTAGTTTTTTATGTCCCTAAAAAAGGTATTGTGCAAATATACTGTTAATTCTTAGATTTAGTTTTCACATCAAGCAGCTCCAACATCTTATTTATATCCGTTGTAGGTGCCTTGCAGGAATAATTAGTGCAGACATAGGCAGTAGCCTTTCCATTGATACTTGATTGATTCCTGGTATATGATGCAAGCTGGATGATATCGGGTGATTCTTCTTCAGTTGGACGGAGAAGAAGGATCTTGTTCGGCAGGAATTTACTTCTTAAGGCAGACAGCATCTCTCTTGTATCCTTTGCTCTGGAATTTCCAACGACCACTATCTCATGGGATGGTCCTAATGCGAAGTCCAGCCCAACCAGGAACTGTGTATAGGCTGAAGGCATCTGCCTTATATTGCCAGAAAAGGCAGACCCGATCTTTGCCGCTCTTTCTTCAAGACTTGAATCGGAAATGATTCGGCCAAGGCGGAGCAGGTTTAGCATGGTAACAGAGTTGCCTGACGGGGTGGCCCCATCATAGACCTCCTTGGGGCGGGTAAAAAGCTCCTCTCCATCATCTGCAGTAAAATAAAAGCCACCCCCCGATTCATCCCAGAAATGGGACAAGAGATCCTGATTAATGGTTAGAGCGGTCTTAATATAAGAGGGATCGAATGTGGCCTCATATAGTTCCAGTATTCCCCAGATCAGGAAGGCATAATCATCTAAATAGGCCGGGATTAAAGCCTGGCCATCCCGATAGCGGTGCAAGAGTCTTCCATCGGGACTCCTCATATTATTCAGGATAAACGTCAGGGCCTGCATGGCAACTTCAGCATACCTGGGCTCATCAAAGGCCTGGGCCCCTTTGGCAAAGGCGGCTATCATCAGGCCGTTCCAGTCTGTTAAGACCTTGTCATCTTTATGGGGCCGGATGCGCCTTTCACGGGAGGCAAATAGTTTGCGCGTTGCTTCATCTAATTTTATCCGTAAATCCTTCTCAGGTATCTTAAGATCTGAGGCTATCTCAGACAGGGACTTCTTTAGGTGCAGGATATTCTTTCCGCTCTTTTCTCCTGAAGCCTGTTCCCTGAAGTTACCATCATTTTCTATATTAAATGCCCTGATAATAATCTCTGCCTCTTTTTCTCCTATTAATTGCCGCACCTCGTCTACTGTCCAGACGTAAAACCTGCCCTCCTCACCTTCGCTGTCGGCATCCTCAGCAGAGTAGAATCCTCCGGATGGGGATGTCATGTCTCTTAAAATATAAGAAAAGATCTCCCTGGCTGTCTTTTTATATTCTCCCTTTTCTGTTGCCTGATAGGCCTCTGTGTAGGCCATTGCCAGCATTGCCTGATCGTATAGCATCTTCTCAAAGTGGGGTACAAGCCATTTGGTGTCAGTAGAATAGCGGTGGAACCCGAATCCGACATGATCATATATACCGCCGTTTCTCATTGAGCAAAGGGTCTTTTCAACCATCTCCAGGGCCTTTTCATTATTGGTGCGCCTCCAGTAACGGAGCAGAAAGAGGAGGTTGTGCGGGGTTGGGAACTTCGGCGCCGTGCCAAAACCGCCATATTGTTCGTCAAATCGCTGGGAAAGCTGTTCATAGGCAATTGTCAGTGTTGATTCATCCAGATCTGTTCCTTGCGAATTGCCTGATGCCTGTTGCAGGGCAGAGGTGATCTGTTCAGCCGACCTTAATACCTCTTCGTGCCGTTTTTCCCAGACCTCTTTGATGCGTGGTATCAGCTCCAGCATACCGGTATGCCCGAAGCGGCCATCTTTCGGGATATATGTAGCAGCATAGAAGGGTTTTTTATCAGGGGTCAATATTATATTAAGCGGCCATCCGCCGCTCCCTGTCATCATCTGACAGATAGCCATATATATAGAATCTATATCAGGTCTCTCCTCCCGGTCCACCTTAATGGATACAAAGGCATCATTCATTAACCCTGCAACCACAGTATCTTCAAAAGACTCATGTTCCATCACATGACACCAGTGACAGGTGGAATATCCGATGGATAAAAAGATCGGCTTATTCTCTGTTTTTGCCTTTTCAAAGGCCTCTTCCCCCCATGGGTGCCAGTCTACAGGATTATCCGCATGCCGGAGCAGATATGGACTTTTTTCAAACCTTAAAAGATTACGGCCTTCCATAAAAAAAGTATAGCATGTGTAAAGAAGGTCGCTCAAACAAAATGATAATGTGCAGGAAACAGCATCTCCAGTATCTTAATGTAAAGTTAAAAGCAACCGGGGAGTTTCTTGTCTTGATTTTTTCTTCTGACTGGGTTATGGTTGTGGCTAAATAGGTTTACGGGATACTGCGAAGCGGATTCTAAAGAAGGAGATAGTAGTCCTAAACAGGGGGATTTCATGCTGGCCAGAATCTTGAGCAGCTCTCTTTTTGGTCTTGATGCATACCTCGTAGATGTGGAGGTAGATATCTCATCAGGACTTCCACTTTTTAATATCGTCGGCCTGCCGGATGCTGCTGTGAAGGAGAGCAGAGATCGCCTCCGTTCTGCCATCAAGAATACCGGCCTTAACTTCCCCGTCAAGAAGATCACGGTAAATCTTGCACCGGCGGATATGAAGAAGGAGGGTTCATCCTTTGATCTGCCTATGGCAGTTGGTATCCTTGTAGCAGAAGGGATCATAAAGCCTGATAGTCTTGATAGATATATGCTGGTTGGAGAGCTCTCGCTGGATGGAAAGATAAAGCCTGTCAAAGGTGTGCTGTCTATGGCCATTGCTGCAAGGGATGCAGGACTTAAAGGGATCATACTACCGGACAGGAATGCAACCGAGGCATCTGTGGTCTCATCCATAGAGGTATATCCTGTTGAGACACTGCCTCAGGTGGTTGAATTTTTAAATGGGGATCTGACTATTGAGCCAAAGAAGATCAGGCTTGAAGAACTCTTTCTTGAAGGCTGTTTCCCCCAGGATGATTTTGTGGATGTAAAGGGGCAAGAGCATGCGAAGAGGGCGCTTGAAGTGGCTGCTGCCGGCGGCCATAATCTATTGATGATAGGCCCGCCAGGTTCCGGCAAGACGATGCTTGCAAAGAGGCTGCCGTCTATTTTGCCTGTGATGGAGTTTGAGGAGGCCCTTGAGACGACAAGGATACACAGTATTATGGGACTTCTCCCAGATGGGCAGGCCCTGTTAACAGCAAGGCCTTTCAGGTCTCCGCACCATACAATATCTGATGCCGGTCTTATCGGAGGCGGACAGATTCCAAGGCCCGGCGAGGTGAGTTTTGCCCACAACGGAGTCCTATTCCTGGATGAGCTTCCCGAATTCAGGAGGAATGTCCTCGAGGTCTTAAGGCAGCCCCTTGAGGAGGGGAGGGTGACAATCTCAAGGGCGATGGCATCGCTCAACTACCCATCAAGGTTTATGCTAGTGGCTGCCATGAATCCATGCCCTTGCGGTTTCTACACGGATCTATCCCATGAGTGCATATGTACACCTATCCAGATAAAAAGATACAGATCGAAGATATCAGGCCCCCTCCTTGACAGGATAGATATACATATTGAGGTCCCGGCAGTCCCCTTTAAGGACATCTCTGCGGAGAGGAAGTCGGAGGAATCTGCGTCTATAATGGCCAGGGTAAAAGAGGCAAGGCGGGTGCAAACAGAGCGGCACAAAAAGGAAGGGATCTATTGCAACTCGCAGTTGAAACCGAGGCATCTTAAGAAGTATTGCCAGATATCTGATGACTCGAAGAGGTTGATTGAGACGGCAATGACCAGGCTGGGCTTTTCTGCGCGGGCGTATAATCGCATACTGAAGGTCTCACGAACCATAGCCGACCTGGATCGGAGCAATGAGATACTTCCACATCATATTTCTGAGGCTATACAGTACAGGAGTCTTGACAGGAAGAGATTTGGATAAGCCTCAATATAGATATTTTCTGAGGTTACAACGCTATCTACTCCTAAAAGGACGGTTTTCTGTCCTATATTATTTATTATTGCCATAAAGGCCTCCAGATTAATAGGCTAATTATATAGTCAGGATATATGCCAGAAGTTAATTTAATGACGATAATCAACTAATTGTATAAAATACCTCTTGGTTGCACCATTACAAACATGTATATTATGACAATACTGTAGTACAGTTTTGTCAGATTATGGGTATTGGCTGGGAAAACTGGTACATAATAAAGGGGCTTAGTCACCTCTAGGGATAAATGAAGTGGACTTTCCCCAGAATTTAATCAGGAGCACGACTAATGTATTGAGAGCATTG
>CAYZUL010000116.1:0-4385 GCA_964481895.1 uncultured Nitrospirota bacterium
GTGGCAAAGGACACAATAAGAAGGAAGAGGGCGGTCTTCCCGGCAGATGCATAATCCAGCGCCTGCACCTTATCATAGATATCTATCGAGGCCGTCCTGGTAACACCGGGGATATTACCCCCAACCATAAGAACCACCCCAAACTCCCCCATAGTATGTGCAAAGCTTAAGACAACACCGGTTATTAACCCTGATGTAGAAAGGGGGATCATGATCGTGAAGAATGTCTTTAACCTTGAGGCGCCAAGAGTCCATGCCGCCTCTATAAGATGTCGGTCCAGAGAATTAAAAGCAGAGGCAAATGATTGAACAGCAAATGGAAGACTATATAAGACAGAGGCTGCCAGTAAACCTCCAAAAGAAAATACAAGGTGTTCGCCTGTTAGACCTTCCCACAGACCTCCAATGGGACTCGTTGGCCCCATTGCGACCAATATATAGAACCCGAGTACTGTTGGAGGAAGGACAAGCGGCAGGGCCACTATGGCCTCAACAAGAAACTTAAATCTCCACGTTGAAAACGAGAGCCAATGGGCTATAGGAAGACCGATTACGAGGAGTATCCCCGCGGTTAAGGCAGCAAGCCTTATGGTCAACAACACAGCCCCCCAATCCACTATTTCACCCCCCTATTATTGTTGAGAGCAAAACCGTACCCCGATAATATTCTTCTCCCATCTTCCCCCTTAAAATAATTAATAAAACCCTCTGCTGATGGGATATTATTAGACCTTCTTATTATAGCAAACCACTGCTCTATCTTATTATAAGACTCCTCTGGTATCAACCAGAATCTCCCGTCAGATTTCATCTTAGGAGAGATGGCCAAGGAGAGGGCGATGATCCCGATATCGGCAGAACCAGACTGAATAAATTGTGCTGTTTGAGATATATTCTCGCCTAAGATCAGCTTATCTTTCACCGCCCCCGCCACACCAAGTCGATTCATTGCCTCAACAGCCGCCCTCCCATATGGGGCATGCTGTGGATTGGCAATGGCAATTTTTTTTATAGACGGATCAAGAAGGCTTTTGATCCCCGATTTCTCTATGTCTATCTTTGATCTATTTGGGACCCATAATGCTATCTTCCCGATCGCATACATATATTTAGAATCCGGTATTATGGCACCAGACTTCTCCAGTTGTTCGATATAATTTAAGCTGGCAGAGAAGAAAATATCAAAAGGTGCACCATTTATGATCTGTGCTGTAAAGTTCCCCGAAGACCCGAAAATCACCTTTACCTCTACCTCGTGCCCACTATCTTTAAAGCCCTTAACTATCTCCGGCATGGCAAGATTTAAATCAGAGGCAGCAGCAATTATTAATTCCCCGTTATCATGCCGACCCTGGGCATACAGTAAATCGGGAAATCTGCCAACCACAATAAGAGATAGTGTCAACAACAGAAGGCCAGGGTTATGAAAACTTTTTATGCGACACCTTTTAAGATAAATATTAAATCCTTCGATCATAAAAAGTTTGAGTAGGTCCGGCCTTTTCATTTAACAGTCTCTGCCTGTTTCTTCTCTTCCTCTTTCAGAAATATCTTGAGATCATCATACAGCGACCAGAAGAGTTTTATTGCCCGCTCACCCTCATCTGTAATAATAGCCCCCCCTCCACTTCGCCCGCCTGTCCTGGTCTCAACCAGTTTCTTTTTTGAAAGCCGGTTCATTGATTCTACAAGCTCCCAGGCACGCCTGTACGACATATCCATCGACCTTGCCGCCATGCTGATTGATCCATGTCCCTTTATCCGTTCAAGGAGTATCACCCTCCCATATCCTACATAGGTCTCCCCATCCTTTTCTATCCATACTCTGCCATTTATTGAATAATTGTCTTTTGTCTTTTTCATAGGATGTTCGTAGTATATTATTGGGAATAACGGATGTCAAGTATAATTATTACAGGGTATATGGAAAATATGGTTGAAACTTGGCCGGGGTTGAGGCTTTAGCAACCCTTACGGGTCTCCCTTTATTTTATCCGACCGCTAACGGCAAGGGCGATCCTGTTGTAGTGAGCATCGAAAGAAATGTTTTTTTGCAGGAATTCATTGGTTACTCTTTCCCTTCGGTATCTCCACCTCTTCTGATTTGCCGCCATAAAAGACATAATGGATCATTTGGAGAAAGAGATCGTTAGTATTCTCCAGATTGGCGCTTACAACCAGGATAATCTCCCGCAACAGCTTATGGATCAAGATGGGCTTCTCCCTTTCAGTATCATCATAAATCAACTTGTTTAGCAAGATAAGCCTTGTCGCCATTAGCGCTTTAGCCCTGGAGGCATGCTGACGATTCTCGAAAAAGGACATCTCCCCAAAGAAAGAGCCAGCCTCTTTAACCGCTATCACCTGACGATGACCAGTTGGAACCTTCTTGGTTATCTCTACCCTTCCCTGCAAAACGATATACAAAAAAGCTGATATATCTCCTTCCTGGTAGATGATTTCCTCATTTTTGTAATCACGCTCATCAAGATCCTGTGCTAGATATAGCAATTCATCTTTGGTTAGTGCTCGAAAAAGAGGGATAGACTTAAGATCCTCAATAGTTGCTTTAGTTAACATATCTTTGCCTCCTCTGTTATTCTTAAATTTGCCTATATATCAAAAAAAGGACACTAAGGAGTGCATTTGTGTGCTTTTATATCGCTTAACTGTCATTATCTCTTCTTTTATTCATAAATTAACCGTATTATATTGAGGGAATAACGGTTGTCGAGCAATTCAATATCTTATAAAAAGGTAATATCCTTTGTGGCATCAATTACCACAAATATCTTTATTGTGTTGCTATCAGGGTCCACTGGAAAGAGATAAAATCCCGCCCTGTCCCGTGAAAATCCTGTAGTATATCCAATAACGGTCTCACCATCCCTGAATGTGACCGTTATTTTTCTCCCAAGACCTGATCTATCAATATTCTTCTTCTCCTTATATTGCTTATTCCCCTCATGGCTCTTTACAAAAAAGATTCCCTTAAGTTGCCCAATATCGACTTCGATGGCTTTTTTTGTATCTACTTCTTCAATGTGAAACATTTTTTTATTCGGTAGAAAATTGCTTGTTACACCTTTTACGATCCTCTTGTCAAGGAAGTGCAGAACTATCTTGTTTTGCATTATGAATCCTCCTGGATTTAAATGTAAGCCCCAGACTGGTCTCTAAAACGGCCAATCCGTCAGGTCTATAATATTAAAATAAGTGAAAAAATAAAGCAATCAGTGGCCTTATTCAGATCTTCCTCCCCCTCTGACCATAGTTCTTGTAAATCAATTCCCTAACAGCAGGGTCATCGGATTCTGGAACATGCCTTCCTATCTCAGGGAATATCAATCTGGGATATTTCCAGATGCTCAACCATTTCAAAAATTCTGTCGTTTAATAAGTTAGCATAATATGTGGAATCTAAGGCGATGAACTTGCATATTTCTTTTAAGTCTTCGATTGCGTCTTTTGACCACTTTATTTTAGCCATTCTTTCATAATTCCTTTTGCCTCTTCATGCGTGTAAAACTGTCCAGATTCTAACTGTTTTTGCCCTTTAAATATCGCCCTCAGGGGTGCAGTCCAGTCGTTATTCTTAAGTTCGATTGGATTTCCAGTCCTTGTGTCTTGGATCATGGTGTTACCAATTTGCCCATTGATAGAGATGTCCAGGATGGCTTGACGATTACTTTCGACTATGTTGGTCCACCAGTTGGACTTTTGATAAACACTCCCAACGAGAAATATCGCGGTAATATGTAGCACCGAGGGATGGGTTATTCACTTTAGAACCTTGGGAGTTATCTGAATCTGCTAACCATATCCAAGGCGAGGTACTTTGTGCGAATAGTGGCCGTGGCCGCATCGGTGTAACAAAATAAACAGCCAAAACTGCGAGTTGAATAATTCCTTGCCTTCCGAATCTCATAAGATACCTCCTCTATTTTGAAGTTCATCCTACTTCACACTATAGTCTTGACTTTTGAAACCCGTAAAGGATCATAAGGGAATGAAACGGTTAGCCTGCCTGAGTTGTCTTTGGTAAGACTTACTGCCCCATCCATCATAGTGCCTGCATTTATGGGAGGAATTGAATCTTATTAAGATATGGTATGAATCGCATAATCAATATCTTACGTCAATAAAAATCTTCATCCCAAATTCCGATATAGACATTCTCATAGCAGCGAAGCAAAGCAATCCCCCCCCTTTTTTTTTGTTAAATGGGGGATTGTTTTGCTTCGCTCGCCATATTAAACCTAAGGTTTTTATTTTCCAGTCTGGCTTGCCGGCGCCTTCCAGATGCTTAAAAATTCCAGGCGGCTTTTCATGTTTTCATCGGAGACTGCAAACAGGAGTCTTAAAACCATCTGTAGAAGCAGTCC
>CAYZUL010000117.1:0-4078 GCA_964481895.1 uncultured Nitrospirota bacterium
TACTGAAAGGGAGACGTATTTTCTCTTGACTTACTTTATTATAGGCGTCCCCAAGTGTTCTTAAAGATTTTGAAGGCATGGGAGGGAAATATGACCGCCGATAAGAGGCACAATTAGGACAAGCATTCCGTTTAACCTTTAATGGGTTCAAAAACGTGTTCGACCCTGTACCTTGCAACCTTTTTTTCTTTATCCCCCCTTTTTACTCTAAAAGGCATATCCTTGTCTATAAAGTCAAGTTCAGAGCCATCTGGAATAGTCTCAATTGCCTTAGGATGGTCGATTAAATACCTTACAAAATCAAAAGTCATTCCTATATTCCTTTCTGTGTGCTCTTTTTTTGTCATTGCTTCATCCCCTTTTTAAACCTCTCTTTATACCACACCCATCTGTCTTTTATATCCTGCTCTGCATAAGTTAAAGCATCTTTAATATTTTCTATGGGAATTGGCTGTTTTGTCTTTTCTCCCTTTGGATTTAATAAATCCCTATGGAAAAATCCATGAGAACAATCATACCTTATAATACAAAACAGCTCAAATTGGATGAAAATTTACATAATTTGTTTTGAATAGTAAATCAATCAAGGCTGGTGCACATGCCCAGTAATTAGGTAACTCCTTTGGTTGTGGAGCTTAATTCACAATTCAAGACCTGGCACTAATTACTCGATATGCTCTTTTGGAGGGCTACTCGTGCTGTCCTCGGCATGTTTAGAATATATCCTCTCCTCCCACTGTTGTCTCTTTTGTCAATTAAAGAGAACAACTTTAGTCCCATATTCTCAGGATTGCCACGTTTAATCCTTGGCATCTTTCTCTACCTCGCCTTACCTCCCCTTACAAAGGGGCGGGATTATTTTATATCTATCTTACTTGTAATACCAATCAATACTACATAAATTAAAAACGAGGGCGGGCAAGAAGTGGGTGCTGCTTGACAATTAAATTTTTTTAGTCTTTAATAAATTTAATTTTTATTTCTCACCTTCAAGATCAGGTACTGCTCATGGGTAGTAGCTGTCACAAAAGAGAAAACTTGGAGATCAAGGCAATCTCTTGCCTCATATGGTATTCCTATAGAAAATATTGTAGTCTTCCCGATTCATATGAAACCCTGGAAAAGACTTAGCATGGATTTAAAGGTTTTTAGATATTCTAAGGGGTTTGATGACCTTATGAACCTGTATACAAAAGGCGTAAGCCTGCACGGTATATAAATTCAGAGGCACCAGGATGATATGATTCCGATTAACTTTAGTATTTCCTTTAGTTTTTTATGATGATAAAAAGGGTTGCGTTGTACTTGCCCCCTATCACGGACCGCGCGCAAAGGAGAGGTCACGATGGCCAAGCGTAAAGTAAAAAAATCCGAGAAGAAAAAGAGGGACAAGCAGGAAAGACAGCTAAAAGAGCAGCTTTACGCCTTCCTAAAGGATTATAGTGATGGCGAAGATCCGCAGGCCACTGAAATGGCTGCGACAGATAGAGAAATACAGAGCTTTATGACTTTCTTGTCAGACCGAATCTCGGCTACGCCAGAGGGGACGTTGGTCGATATCGGTTGCGGCAAAGGTGTCCTGCTGGCTCGTCTCGCTGATCTACCCGCTTTCCGAAAAAATGAGTCATGGATCTACTTGGGGACTGATTTGCCGGAAATGGCCAGGGAAGTCCTTGACCTTGCAGTAGAAACTGGTGTCCACCGTAGGGCAGACTATGTCGCTCTGGAACATTTCTACACTAATTGGCCTGATCGGCATAGATTTCACGGACCTCATACTGTTGTTCTTCGAAATGTCCTTCACGAACTAGGAGTTGACGAAACTGCACATCTCCTCGTTCATATTTCCAAGGGTTTGCAGCCCAGTGAACTCGCCATTATCCAAGACTTGGCCGTTTTCCCAAAGGCTGAGAAGGGTCATGCCTGTTGGATACCCGAAGATCTCCACACCTTAGTTTCGGATTGCGGCTTTGATGTCTCAATAACGCCTGAAAGATCGTCATCCGGTAATCGATGGTTCAACCTCATAGCGACACGCAACAAAAATGATAGCTTGGGAATCGAAAGTGTTAGGAATGAGGTGCTGAAAAAGCGAACTGCTCAGCTAGATCAATGGAAGAACAAAGGAGCGCTTCTACCGGATGATGAAATGTTCCGTGACGTTCAAATTGCCAAGATCGATTTTGATCTTCAGTTTGCCGCGTTGTCCTTGCAGCTTCAAAATGCAGGAGCCAGAATCCCGCAACTGAGTGCTGCCCAGGAGTCTTTGGTACACAATTCGACATTTATGAAACACCTACGCGCTTTCCATTTGTACATCCCGGAAAGAAGGCGACTGGCAATCACGATCTCAAGTCACTTTCGTGATCGAGCGAATAGCCTCAGTGCTCTCATCAATTTCTTCACTAGCGACCATTCTGTGACTCTGATCTCAGGACCTCCTTACATGGGTAAGTCCGAACTGGTGCACCACTTCCTTTGCAGCGAAGATTTCCGCCAAGAGCGTCTGCCAGTCTTTGTTGATCTGCTCACTACTTCTGGTGGATGGAACCTGCTCGACCAGATTCTGAGCGAAATGGGATGTGCGGTTCCGAACGATGTTATTTCCAGCATGAAAAACGTAAAGTTGGATGACATCCGACAGCAGATTCAGGAGTTTTTCTACCGACACGCCCCACAGATCGTCGTAACAGTTGACCATCTTGAGAGAATCACCGAGCCCTCTGGCGTGATAGCGGATCCAGAGATTAAGGAGCTTCTCAGTACGCTGGCGGAGGGAAAAGGCGCCAAATTGATTCTGACCTCCAGACGAAATGACACTAATCTTTCTTTCTTGCCTTCTGGCAGACTTCATTCAACCTCACAACCGGTTGTTGGCAGATTTCCGCGTAAAGATCATGTTGAGAACGTGCTTAGGTCGTTCATGCTCCAAGCAGAATACCCTAATGAACTTCTGTTGGCCATCGATCATCATCCATTCCTCGCCATTTTGACAGGCATGTATTTACAACAAAAAGGTCAAAGTGTTTTTGAAGACAAGGAGTTTTTGGAAGATCTGCGGTTCAAACTCAGAGACGCCATTTTTGCGAAAATCCTTACACCTGAGGCACGGCCAGCTATCAAAGCAATATCTGGGCTTCGGATACCTGTACCGCGAGATATGGTTATAGCATTGTCTTCGGCAGACAGCGTGAGAACTGCTGAGGAAGCGGGGCTGATTCGTCCGCACTTGGGGGGAATGAGAGATGATCTCGTCGGGTGCATCGGCGCTCTTAGGATTGCAACTTGGGACCTAGATGTAGAGGAAGTGAGTCTAGAAAAAGAAGAGAAAGAATATTCTCTGTCCTTAAAAGGGGAAAAGCAAGTCCATGAACAGATCGCCAGTTTATATGAACAAATCTACCGCAAAAGTGACGATCCGATATGGCTCCGTGAGGCACATTTTCATAGGATGATTTATTCCACCAAGGAAGACCTCTACATCTTCGGTAACCGATTTCGCGCGGAACTTTTCGCTGCCGGGGAGTACTGGTATGATCACGACAAGAACTTTCGGGGAGCGCTATGGGCATACAAGAGAGCTTTAGAGTACGGTCAAACCGGATACCGTATCCGAATGAGGATCGCTTCATGTAAGCTGAGGATTGCATCGAGCACTGAACAGGAGGAAGAGGCCCGAGAAGAATTTGAGATGTTGATTCGCAGTTTCCCATACGAATACGGAATAAAGACCGCTTACATCGACGCAATCCTGCACAGGAAGGACTACCGAGGGACGATTCAGTTGCTTCAGAAACTGAACCTGAAAAATACCGACAGTTGGTGGGTGGCTGGACAATACGGACGAGCCTATTCGGGTCTTCATGAGCACAGGAAGGCGATAGCCGCTTTTGAGCGACAAATACAGGAAAAACCTGAAGCAATGGCCTACGAACAGATTGCCCGCGCGTATCATAGACTGAGTGACACTGAAAACGAGCATCAGAAGATTAATCAAGGACTCATGAAGTACCCGTTGAACAGACATTGAGCTATAATCAAAAAGTGTGGAAAAAGTAAAGAAGGCAGCGTATCCTTT
>CAYZUL010000118.1:0-3370 GCA_964481895.1 uncultured Nitrospirota bacterium
TTTATTCCCCTTTGCATATATCACATGAAAATTCTGGGGAAAGTCCACATGTCTTTTGTGGTTTTATTTTTAAGTTTGTATTGATATCGACAAGTAAAATCATCTGGAAATAATTACCTAACCTGTTAACATTACAAATTGGATGATAGGCAGCACCAGGGAATTCTATACGGAGGGGCAGGCCATGGTCAAAAAATATCAGGATTTAAAAGGAAAGTAAAAGAGCATAGATCTGCGCCTTGGAGTTTCTTTGTTAGGTAGATAATCTGATGGTATCATCATTGACAAATCTAACAGATAGTTGTACGTTTATTAATAGTTGTATAACAGTTTAAATAGAGGTTAAACTTATGGCTATCATTAAAGCCCTATCGAAAGGGCAGATAGTTATACCTGCCGAGATAAGAAAAAGATATGGTATAAAACCAGGTTCAGAGCTTCAGATTATGGAGTATGGGGGCATATTCTATCTTATCCCCCCTGTGGAAGATCCTATTAAGTCGGCTTGTGGTATTTTGCCCTCTAAGCCTTCCCTTTCAGAGAGACTCCTCAAAGAACGGAAAAGCGAGTTCAGATAATGCGAAAAGGGCCGTTTATCTTTGATAGCCATGCCATCTTGAAATTCCTTCAGTCGATGTTTCTCGTTCGGGCGACCACGCGTTGTCTAACGCGGGGCTGCGCCGCCAAACCTCACTTGCGCTTTTGACGTGCGGCTTGTTAGGCCTTCTTCCTTTTTGGTATATCTTGAGCGCCATGAATAACGGCTAAAACATCATTTGGTCTGATTTGATTTTCCCACGGAAGTTTTATACCGCAATTTCTAATTGTATCTTATCATAGTCAACACTTGGAGTAGTCTTCTCTCTGCCTTGTTTCGTCTTCTTTAAATCTACAAGCCCTATATCTGCCAGATAATGAACATCATCTGATACATTTTTAATGTTCCTGTTGAGCATACCGGCAAGTTCATAAATTGAGGAAGGATGTTTCCCTTTAATAACTTTTAGTATCCTCACCCTTTCTTCAGTAATAGTCTTTCTCATAGTTTCTATGCTGTCAAAATATATGCCGGGCTTCCTTTTAGTAACCCTTTCTCCCTTTTCAATCCGTTTCATGACATCCTTTGCCTTATTAAGCATTTCTTCAAGGCTTTTTATTCCTATAATAATATTTTTAACCTTCATCCTTTTACCCTCCTTACATCTCTATAAAAATCTTCAAAAAGTTTATCTATGCCTGTAAATCTGTATGGTTCCTCTCTATCTCCATAATGCCTGTGGTCTCCCTTTCCCTCGCTATTATCATAACCTACAATTCGTTTGCCGGACTTTATGTATGCCATAGAGTATTTGTATCCATGTGATCTATCGGTTGTGGGAGCAACAGCCCATATTTTAACCTCAATGATACTGCTGTCAGGTTCCACAACCTTCTCATGAAAAATAAGTTCCACCTTCATTATAGTAGTTTTACCATACCAGATATTAAGGTGATAGTCAATTGGGAAACAACCCAAAAACAGCCGTTGATTTTTACGGAAAAATAAGGAATTGGACTTTATCAAAGAGATGGTTCATAAGACACCGGAAGGGGATGAGAAGTTTAAAAACGCATCAGAGGGTATGCAGGTTAGAGATAAGTTTAATATGCCAGACCTCTTGAGGGGACAAAGGGGGAGGAGTTGGGTTGAAAAACCCAGTCAAATCTACAAACTCATTTAATCAGAACCAACCCAATAAAGCCCCGCAGCTTACTGCGGGGCCGGGTTGAACGAGGGGTTAGGCGAATCTCACCCCCACTTCTTGCCGAGATCTTCTAAACCAGCCTTTTGCAAATCCTCCGGGCTCATCAGAATGCGGAATTTGCAACTGGCCTGGAAGTTGAGAAAAAACGGCTCTGCAAAGAAGGGCACATCTGATGGAGCTTTTACATTTATCACGAAAATTCCGCCGCGTTTTCCGTCTTGCTCCGTGAAGTAGGCTGTCTCCGGCTTGATGGTTTCGAGGATACGCCCAATGATCTCGCCCGCCTTGCCGCTTCTGACAAGGGAATTGAAAGGCTCAAGTGGGAATTCGACTGTAAGTAGCATTTTCATGTGATGACCTCCTTACTATTGCGGCATTTGAAGGCGATGCCGCATACGCCGGTTATTAGACATTTACAGTATTAAATTATAACAAAATGCTCATAACCAGTCAAGAAAAAATAACCGCTTTGTAGACCTGATAATCATAAAAAGGCACCCCTGTATGCTTTTCTGACCCTTTTATGCTTTAATTCAAAAATCAAGACCTGATACTCTATAAGCTTACAAACCATGATACAGTACCTGATCCTCTTCTTTGTGATCCTCTTCTTTGTTGACAACTCACTCTCTTTTTCATAACATAACAGTAGATTTAGAAACTGAAAAATAAGGAGGGCCTAATGCCTACAGTAAAAGAGAAAAAAACAGTGACCTTCCCTCTGAAAGTCTTCGAGACAGCTAATACAAAAGAGGATTTAGAAGATTGGCTTCTTGCTCAGGATCCAGAATTTATTAAAAGAATGCGTAAGGCAAGAAAGGATGATATAGAAGGAAGAGGTAGAGACTGGGAAGATATTAAAAAATAACTATGTATAAAGTAACCTTCCTCCCCGATGCAGAGAAGTCTTTTAACAAACTCGATAAACCTGTCCAGCAACGAATAGCCGAGAAGATTGACTGGCTTGCAGCAAACGCTGATACAATTATTCACCACCCCCTTGTATCCTTGCCGGATGATTTAAGAGGTTTATGCAGAATAAGAGTAGGAGATTACCGCATCATCTATTGGATTTATTCTGATGATAGACAGATAAAGATTTATGAAATTGAACATAGGAGCAAAGGTTATCGTTCTGTGAAGAAGTGATTCAACGTAGAAGATTTCTTGTTAGAAAAATGAATAAAGAAAAGATTGTGTCCTGTTTTTCTGTTTATGTCACCCTTCATTTACAAAACCCAGTTATAATACCGGCACCGCCCATCGACATGGCAACGAAAGGTTTTTTGTCGTCGTGACGGAATTCTTGTATTTCCAATATTTGAACGCTGGCAGTGCTCTCTGCATCCTCGCCACCCGATGAAAGAGGTTTGTTAACCGCATCAAAATGGGCGATAGACTTGAAGGAATATTCTTTATTCCCCTTGTTTATGACTTTTGTTGAATTTGCTAACAGAGTTGGAATGACCTCTCCGATAATTTCTCCCGTAACACGTGAAACCGAAAATTCGCTGTCTTTGAATTGTTTTTCCCAATTTGAAGTTTTTAAAGAGCCGTCATCATCCAAGTCATATGAGATCTTGTCAATAGGTGTGGAAATAGCATTTAGGCAGCCATCCTTTCTG
>CAYZUL010000119.1:0-3355 GCA_964481895.1 uncultured Nitrospirota bacterium
TTTTATAACCTTTGGCCTCGTATTCCTTCACACAATTACCTGCAGGGCCGTTCTTAGCTTCACACCGGACGGTCTCCCCCTTGTCGTTTTCCAGAATTATGGTCCCAGCTATACAACCACTAAATACAAACGCGGTCAAGATTAAGATAAAAGATATTTTCACCATCTTCATAGTCAGCCCTCCAATTAAAATAATATCCCACCATTACATCGCTAGTCAACGACTTGACCCGGTAAGTATTTCCTCAAAAACAGGGGAAATCCTAATAAGTCTGAATCCACGCCACACATTGACAACATCCCTGATGTGGCATATAATGCCACATATATGAAGGGAACGAAGATATTCCACCAGAAAAAGAGATATCCGGACGGCAGTATTATAGAAATGAAAATATGGCAGGTGGAACCGGACAGCAACAAGCCTCAGGGGCTTAAATATTCCATTGCGTATATTGAGAAAGGCGAACGGGTTATCGGTTATGATAATGCCGAAAGAAAAGGTGACCACAGGCATTACGGACAAAAGGTGGCAGGCTATGAGTTCAACAATGTTGACAAACTAATGGACGATTTTTTGAAGGACGTCAGGCTGTCCCAAAACTCCCAAAATCTGTCTATTTGTCATTCTGAACGAAGCGCAGCGAAGTGAAGAATCTCATTCTTTCAATGAGTTATAAAAACGAGATTCTTCGGCTAATGCCTCAGAATGACATTTTGGGACAGCCTGACGTCTCTAATTGGAGGAGGAAACATGAAGATTAAGCATATACTGTTGCAGGTAAAAAGCCTTGACGAGATGGCGGTTGAGTTCAAGCGTGCATGGAAGAACGCGGGCAGGGGAAAGTCCGCTTCTGTGGCTGCCGAAACCATATGTTTTGATAGTGTAGAGGATATGCAAAAGTTTCTCTCACCGGAAAGGATACGGCTTATAAGAGCTATACACGAAAAAATGCCGAAATCCATCTATGAGCTTGCAAAGATGCTGGGCCGAGACAGGAAGAACGTCACCGAGGATGTTAAGATGCTCGAAGGAGTCGGTCTGATAGAAAGAAAAACCGCTAAACGGAGGGATAAGGAAAAGGTGGAACTTGTTGTTGACTACGATAGGATACAGATGGATATTGCCGTTTAGAAAGCCTTGGGAGAGATAGCGGGATATAACGACGGAGACAAGGATAATTGTACACGCGTTAAGGCTTAATCCCGAATTTCTTCAAACCCTGAATTAACGCACATACCGGAAGTCCTATTACATTAAAGTAATCCCCTTCGATTCTTCTTATGATGACTGAACCCAATCCCTGAATAGCATATGCGCCGGCCTTGTCTATCGTCTCTCCGCTTTTAACGTAGGCATCTATTTCTTTTATCGTTAGTTTTCTGAAATAGACCTTTGTTTCAATCGCCCTAGACAAGACTTTTTTGCTTTTAGTATCTATAATTGTGAACCCTGTAATTACAGAATGGGCCTTGCCATTAAGCGCCTTCAGCATCTTCATTGACTCTTCTTCTGTGTGCGGTTTTCCGAATATCTTATCCCTGAAAACAATGAACGTATCAGCGGCAATTACGAGGGCATTCTTATATTTCGTTGAAACGAACCTTGCCTTCTTCTTTGATAAAAATATTGCGAGTGCATGAGGCGGCAGGTCCAGGGTAAGGTCTTCCTCGTAATCACTTGCTTTAACCTTAAATCTCAGTCCTGTAAGTTTTAATAGCTCCCTCCGCCTTGGGGAGGTTGAGGCAAGTATTATTATCCTCTCTGTTTTATACATACTGACCTGCTGCATAACCGGATGCCCATGCCCAGTGAAGGTTGTATCCGCCCAACTGACCTGTTACATCAATGACCTCGCCTGTAAAATAGAGGCCAGGTACCTGCTTTGACTCCATTGTCCTGGAGGATAGCTCTTTTGTATCAACTCCGCCGAGCGTAACCTCAGCCTTCTTAAGGCCTTCAGTTCCGGAAGGCTGTATCTCCCAGTTATGGATCTGGTGTGCGATATCTTGCAGTTCCTTTTCCGAATACTCGAGAAGCGGCCTTGATACTGTGTATGCATCACAGAAGGCTTGACAGAAACGGGCAGGAAGATATTGGGATAAGAGTCTGCTCAATTTTATTTTGCCTTGTCTTTTAATCATAAATATTTCACGGATATCCTTCTCCGGCAATAGGTCTATGCTGAGGATATCGCCAATGTCCCAGTATAGGGATATATTGAGAATTGCTGGTCCGCTAAGTCCCCGATGGGTAAAAAGGATGTTTCCGCGAAAATGCCTTTTATTGCAGCTCACGGCTGAATCAATTGAGATACCGCTCAGATCCCCGAATAATTTGATATCACCGTGGTTGAACGTGAGGGGGACAAGGGCCGGCCTTGGCAATATAACTTTAAGGCCAAACTGCTTCGCTATCCTGTGTCCAAAGTCTGTTGCCCCTGATGCTGGATAGGACTGGCCTCCTGTGGCAACAACAATGGATTCTGATTCTATCTCCCCTGAAGACGTTTTAATATGAAAACAGCGTTCTTTAATGAGCCTTATCTCCTCAATACTGCAATTTAAAAGTATCTGAGCGCCGCCCTTATTGCATTCTTCCTTTAGCATCTTTATTATTTCAGCAGAACTGTTTTTACAAAACATCTGCCCGTCTTCTTTTTCATGGTAGTTAATCCCATGCTTTTTGAGCATATCAATAAAATTGTTTGGGGTATAACGGGCAATGGCGGATTTGCAGAAGTGGGGGTTGGAAGAATGATAATTTTCACAATGTAAATTGACATTGGTAAAGTTGCAGTGTCCGCCCCCTGAGATACGGATCTTCTCGCCGGGTTGTCCGGCGTGGTCTATAATTAGGACTGAGCGGTTACGCTTGCCGGCCTCAATACCACACATCAAGCCTGATGCACCAGCGCCTATGATAACCACATCCATCTTCAATTAATAGCCCCCTATAATTTTGTCATTCCTGACACAGAGAGATCTAGGGATCTACTGATTTCCTATTTTAATATAATTTCCGATGAAACTAAATAAGGGGTCATAGGTGATGAAGATGTAGAAATACTTGCTGTGCTACTCCGTGCACGTAACTTTAAAAAGGCTTTCCATTTTTTTGCTGTTCCTGGGTTTGTTTTTTCCTGTAACTTTTGAATGAACAAACGCACATGCTCAGACAGGGAAGCCGAAAGAGTATGCTTGCTGCGGAAGTCAAGGTAATACCGAAGCCACTTCTTGTAGAAATTGCGCTGTATTGAAGGAGCGGCCTGCTTTTCCAGGAGTGCAACATAGAGCGTCAATGGAGATCTTGTCAATAGGTGTGGAAATAGCATTTAGGCAGCCATCCTTTCTG
>CAYZUL010000120.1:0-3285 GCA_964481895.1 uncultured Nitrospirota bacterium
AACTTCGGGTTCAACATCCCCTGGTGGGATCGCATGTTCAGGACATACAGGTCTGATCCGGCAGAGGGTCACAAAGGAATGACACTAGGTTTAAACCAATTTCAAAACCCCGATCAGCACACCTTTATATGGATGCTGACCCTTCCCCTGGCAGGGGATACGGGAAATTATCCCTCTAAAGGGGAGAGGGGTTAGATCCTGCCGGGAAAAAGGATTTACCGCATTTATTGCACCCTACCACATAAAAACATTGACGCGAAGATAGCTCGCAACGGAATTTAAACTCAGTATCCTCTGATTTACAATCAGGGCAAACAGGAGCCCCCAGCGCCCCCTTTCCCTCGTCCAACAGACGGCGCTCGCTTGAGATATTATAGGAGGTGCTGCAGGTCAAACATTTGGCTGTTGCAAGACATTCTTCGTATCCTACGTAGCATCTTAATGTGGCGTCCAGGGTGGCCTTTTTACACATCGGACATGCAACTTCATTCAACCTCTTCTGAATTTCTATTAGATCCATTTTATTCTCCTTGTAGTTAAAGGTTTATGTATCTAAAACCTTACAGGCTATTTAGCAGGTGACTATTTCTTCCCCCATACTTTAATTTTAACTTCCCAATTCTATAAATACAACTTTAACCGATAGGAATAATCAAAGATGTGGGCAAGCCTACTAAAATAGATATTCTGATTATCAGGATAAAGATGCAGGACTGGAAGAAAAAATCAAATATATGATAAAAAATGCCCCAGGATATTATAAACACCCCAGGGCTCTTTATAACCCCTCATCTCCCCCCTTAGATTAAGGGGGGAGAAATAGAGAGGGGAGTTATACCCTTGCTTCATCTTCAGATAGTGCCAGGCTGTAACTGATTTCAGCCCATCCCTCTCACTATTTGAACCATCCCATATTGCAAAGGCAACAGGTACATAATCACCCATCTTGTCAAGCTGGACATCATTGGCATCTGAGTCTGAGATAGACCTTACAAATACCACTGACCATTCGCTGTTTCTCCACTCACCTGAGCCCATTACATCCTGATGGGCCTGGGTGGTAGATAAATCTTCTACGCCATCTCCACGACCATAACCCGCAGGGCAGGATTTACCCTTACATCCGGATGGGCACGAATAAAGTCGGCTACAACCGGGAGGCGGATAAGCGCATCTGACCCCCCCCTTGCCAGGATTTTAAGCCCCTGTGAATGGAATATAGATGATAAGTTTTGTGGGCCTACGACAATCCCAAGCCCGCGCAGTTCAAGGGCATGGGCCAGATCTTTGACTATCTTCTCACATGCCTCTGGATCGTTATATTTATCAAAAGGGATCCAGCGATATAGAAAGTCATATTTCTTCTGGTATGAAGATCCGTTATGGGTCTCCTCGGGCAAAAATTTCACATTCCTCACAGCCTCAAGTCGTCCCTGTCTTGCTGCACGATCCCAGAGGATCTGGGCATTTTTCTGAGCCCAACGCGGACGGCTATAGAGGATCGTATAATGTATCTTCTCATTGTTTGGGAAGCTATGTTGAGCGGGGATTATGTCATTATCACCTTCCAAGGCAAGCCTTATTGCGTTCCAGTGTGGATGATCATAGAGAGACGTATCCTCAGGACTCCCCTGCTCTGAGGGATCTATAAAGCCCGGACAGACCACCTCAAAATCGTGAATGAGTATATTCCGGGTCCTTGCCATCCTGAGCGGAAGGTCAAAGATCTGATTCAGGCAGGCATAAATCTCTTCCAGCACAAAAAGCTGGGTAGGCTCCTCCCCTAATTCTTCCCCTGATCCATCCCTTGGAAAGATCGGCTCAGGTCCTGTGATCCACGCAATAAAAGGGTCAATCTTCGGCGGATCTCCCTCGAAGAAGGCCCTCCATCCGAATGGGAAACCAGATGATTTTTTTTGCGGCGTTTCCAAGGTAATGCCCCAGGCCGGATCGATCGGGATATCGGTTACATGATCTTCATCCCAGAGTCTTATTACCCCTCCGGTGACCTCAACCCTTCTCCCGCAATAGGGGTGGGGGGTGGCGGTGAACTTTTTCATCCCGCTATAGGGCATACCGACCGGATCATCTATCAGAGTAACCTTTGAAACCGCCCCTTCCTGCACGGTAATGCAGATCCGATGTTTTAGATCAAAATAGCGCCATGGCGGATCATGTCTCACCCACCACTTAAGCTGGTAGGCGCGGTTTATATCCATGAAGACCTCATATGGATTTTCCCCATTAGCCGCCTCCGGCCGGAAAAAGGCACAGAAAAGCCCATAGGCCTGTGCCACAGGATAGGTGGGAAGACCTCGATAGTGTAGGGGAATTGGGCCATAGGCCAACCTCTGGTCATTACATAAGCCCCATATAAGATCGAAGGCTGCACCCCCGACGCAGTGGAGTGCTGATTTGTAGAGTTCAACGACATTTAGAAGGTCGATCCTCTCCCAGGGGATCGGGTCCATGTTACTTACAAATATCGCCCCATCAAAGGTCTTATTGGGCAATAGATATACCTCATCCAGACTCCGCCTTATTGAAAAACCATTATCATGCAGGGTAAAGCTCTTATCCGGATAGAAATATCTCACATCATCAAGAGGAACATCCCAAGCCTCTGCCACCATCTGACGCAGGGAATCTATATTGTCTACAGGAGGCTGACCAGGAGGTAAATCAAATTTAGTCGAATGAACTACCCCTGGTTTTATCCCGCCCCACCCCATAAAGTCGAGTTGAACTCTGGCATGGATCATCCTCATAGATCCATTCTCATTCGGACCCCACTCGCATTCATGAAGCGGGAGACCGCTGGGATCAGTGCCCAGGATACGGAGGCCGTGGTTTCCATAGAAGACCATATGGCCTGTCGGCATCATCACTATACGCGGGCCTGATATAAGAGGGGTACCAGGGAGTGTCCAGATCCTGGTCTTTCCATATTCCCTCTCCTCCTCTGTAACAACAAGATCCTTTGTAAGCTCGGTCAGGCATCGAACCGATTCACTATTGGCTTCAAAGACTATATTCCCTTGTGTGTTTAAGATATCTAAAAACCTGTCCACGTCGGATGATACTGTTTTATTGGCCATAGGCATGGAAGACCCCCCTACTTCGGGCGAACACAAAAGTTCGTCTCTACAATATTTTAATAACAGGAAAGCCTTGGGGGGGGTCATATCCCCCCCAAGGCAAGATTACAAATTACCTAATTCAATTACACCTACTTCATCTTCAGATAGTGCCAGGCTGTAACTGATTTCAGCCCATCCCTCTCGC
>CAYZUL010000121.1:0-3096 GCA_964481895.1 uncultured Nitrospirota bacterium
GTCAGAAAGGATGGCTGCCTAAATGCTATTTCCACACCTATTGACAAGATCTCCCTGCGGACCGTTGCATGTAAAGTCAGAACTTGTCGTGTTAAATACTAGCGTGCCTGTGCCGGAGTTGTATGTGTATGTTCCGGAGGCAGTGAATGTGCCACCTCCGTTCCCAGTAGTAGGTGGAGCACCGTTTCCTCCTCCACCGCCTCCGCAGGCGGTTAATAAAAGAAAAAATGCAAAAATTAAAACAATAACCATACTAAAACTAGATACCTGTTTTCCTTCCCATCCCCTTTTCATAAGCCTCCCATGGTACAATGCTTGTTAAAATATTCTAGCGAGATTCTTAGCTCCGCTCAGAATGACCAAAATGCCCCTTACCCACGGCCTCTCCTAATCTATTCCCTTATATAACCCCATCCCTCTTTGCCCTCATCACCGCCTCCACCTTTGAGTGAACATGGAGTTTATCGTAGATTTTCTTCAAATGGGTCCTCACGGTATGGGGGCTGATAAAAAGTCTGTCTGCAAGCCTTTTATCAGTTAGGCCGTCTGCTATACCCTTTAATATCTCATTCTCCCTCTCCGTGAGGAGAGAGGCGCCCTTGTGAGCCTCTGATCCTATCTCGTAAAAATATTCTATTATGTACCTAGCAACCCTCGGCGACATGGGTGAACCATGATTGTATGCCTCTTCAATTGCCTCAATAATCTCACCAGGGGCAGAATCCTTAAGAAGGTATCCTGTTGCGCCTGCCTTCAAGGCTGCAAAGAGATGACCTTTGTCTTCATGAACAGTGAGTACCAGCATCTCAATGGAAGGAAGGAGCTCTTTTAATTCCTTTATTACATCTATCCCTGAAACCCCTGGAAGCCCGATGTCTACAAGGGCAACATTTGGCATGAGCGACGGTATCTCCCTTATGGCTGATTCGCCTATGCTAAAAGATCCCACAACATCGAGTATCTCCGACTTACCAAGCAGGAGGGAGAGGCCATTTAAGGTCTCCTCCTTGTCTTCTATTATGGCTACTTTGATAGGCATAATGTCCCTTTAACTATCACGATCCCATACCCATGTCCATACCTTAATTAAGGTATTTTTGAGGAAGGATAATGGAAATCTCTGTCCCTTTTCCTCTTACAGAAGAGATGTCCAGCATGCCTCCCATCTCCTCAGTCCTCTTTTTCATATTCTTAAGGCCGTAAGATCCCTTTCTGGTCATTTTTGTATCAAAACCCACTCCGTCATCGGCTATCAACATCTTTAATCCCCTCTCGTTAATAGACAGCTCAACTATCACCTTCTTTGATCCTGAATGCTTGAGGATGTTTGTCATCGCCTCTTTGAATACGTTGAAAAGGTTAAACCTGAGATTTGTATTGAGCGGCATGGATCTGGATGAGGCATCACCCCTGAATTCAATATCTATATCAAGTGATTTGCAGAGCCTTACGCCGTAAGATTTAATTTGAGTCAAGAGGTCGTCCGTGGAATCATCCTCAAGGTCAATCGCCCAGATAAAATCCCTGATCTGTCCTATGTTTTTTACAGCGGTTTCCTTTATTGTCTTTATACTATCCCTCACTCTTTCAGATTCATTGGCAAGGAACTGCTCTACCACCTCGCTTAAGAATCTGATATTTGTCAGATCATTTGCCAGATCGTCGTGGAGCTCCTGTCTTATACGTTCCTTCTCCTTCTGGAAATCCCTCTCGATTCCTACCTTCTCCTCATAAAGTCTCAGGTTCTCCATTGCAGACGGCAGGGCAAAGGGAAGGACAAGGGAAAAGAGGGCAAAATAGGTGAACGGCATTGATGTACCCCCCAGTATACCAGGGAGGAGATGCAATAGCATAAAGACAATCCCTGCCATTAGCGGGGCAAGAAGGCTTAAGGTAATCTGTTTCTTGAGAAAGCTATCCCTCTCCTTTAGGAGGGAGTGGATAAATGCGCCAAGCATAATGATTATCCAGAGACAAAGGAAGGGGAAGGTAGAGGCAAAGGCAGTAATTCCGGATAGATAAAGGATGGCGGTAAGGAAGGCATATCCATAAAAGAAAATATAAGGTAGATAAGGATGCCTCTTGACTATCTCCTTTGGCCTCGGGAAAAGAAAGGCAAAATGGACAAGGGTTATCAAACCGCCGGCAGCTATATAATCAAGGTCTGCAAGGAGCCTGAAGTAGAAAGGGATAAGTGTTATTGACCTGCTCACAATGGGCGCTGAACTTATCAGGTAGAGACCCCCAAAGATGAGAAAATAGCTTAAGACCAGACCTGATTCAGAACGGTGTTTTCTGAAGACAGTTATTGCGCTTATAATGTATATCAAACCGGAGAGATAAATAAGGCCTGTGTTTTTTATTACCTCTATAAATGTTTGGTAACCTACCTTACCATTAATCCTTTGAATATTGCCTGCCCTGTCGGCAAATTCGATGGTGACAGGTCTATTTTCCGCCAGTATCCTGTAAATTTGATCATGCAATCGCCACCACCTTGCCTCTTCCCCGGCGAAAAAGAACTCAGGAAGCCTGTTAAAGAAGCTGGGGTCGAGCCTTATATCTTTTATGCCTTGTATTACATTATCCAGAGGAAATGAGGATCCGGAATCAAAGATAAGAGTAGGTGTATTGCAAAGGGCATAGATACCAAGGATACCGGTTGAGATATTAATAAATACGGGTATGGCAAAGCCCCTTGGATCCTTTAATGCTTTCAATATCCGGCTCATAATGGGCAGGATTATGGCACACAGGTGGATACGGATAGGATACAGATTGGGAAAAACTTTTGTTGAGGTTATTTTTGAGGCTGTAGATACCCAGCGAGCAAGGCGAGCGTTGAGGGGGAGGCGACGATCATCTGTGGGGGGCCCGTGCGGTGCAGTGGCTCCTCCGATGCCCCCACACCCCGCGCTTGCACCGGCCGAGCTGGATGCTCGCTTCGGCTTTGCCTTTGGAGGGGGCGACGCTAGCCCCTTAAAACTGACCTGTAAATCGCCTCTGTTTCCGTAGAGGGGACCATATTAAGGAGAGAATGGAGGGTATTTTTCAAACGGATGTAGACCGCTATGGCCTCGGCCTTACGCCCGAGCC
>CAYZUL010000122.1:0-3038 GCA_964481895.1 uncultured Nitrospirota bacterium
CACCGGCAAAGCCGGATGGAGCCTCCCCCTCAACGCTCGCTTTGCTCGCTGGGTATCTATGCAGATGTTTTGATGATCAATTAATATCATAGTGCTTCAAAAATAGTATCCGGTCTCCAGTATTCCTCGAACTTTCCATTCCTTGTGATCCAGACCACATATTGGATCTTCGGGACATCTCCTTTTTGATCGAATTGGATACGCCCTGTAATACCATCATATGTAACAGAATGGATAGTCTCACTTACCTTTTTACCCTCTGTGGTCGCTGCCTTTGAAATACCAGTTAGTAATACATTGGCCGCATCAAAGGCATAAAAAGAGTAGGGGCCGGGTTCCCCGTAACTCTTCCTGTATCTTTCCAGCGCCTCCTTTGCAGCAGGGAGTTTTGTGGTGTCCGGGGCAAAGGTAAGATACGTGCCGTTAGCCGCAGGGCCGGCTATCTCTACAAAAACAGGATCTATTACGCCATCCCCGCTTAACATAGGAGCTGTAATCCCCACCTCCCTGGCCTGCCTGGCCAGGAGTCCCCCTTCAGGATAGATACCGCCGAAGAAGAAGAGGTCAGGTGTCTTTCCTTTTATAGATGTGAGTATCGCACGGTAGTCCTTCTCGCCCTGGGTCAGGCCATCATAAAAGACTACAAGGCCCTGGTCCCCTAATCCTTTCTTGAATTCATCGGCCAGACCCTGTCCATAGGTTGTCTTATCGTGAAGTATGGCTATCTTTTTTGCCTTCAAGGCCTTTAATGCAAATTCTGCGGCTACCTTCCCCTGTTGATCATCCCTGCCGCAGATCCGGAAGACATTTAGCAGGCCTCTTTCCGTTACCTGCGGGTTGGTAGAGGCAGGCGTGATCATAGGTATGGAGGTCCTGTTATATACATCCGAGGCTGGTATAGTAGCGCTGCTGTTCCAATGTCCTATTACACCTATCACTCCTGAATTTACCAGCTTATTAGCGACTGCCACGGCCTGTTTGGGGTCATGCTGATCATCCTCAACAAAGAGTTTAATCTTCTTTCCTAATACCCCGCCCTTTTCATTCCATTCCTCAACAGCAAGCTCTACACCATTTTTTAAATCCGTTCCCTGCTTGCTCTGATCACCTGTCATGGGACCCACTACAGCAATCCTGACAAGATTCTCCTCGCCTTTTGTGCAACCCCAAAGGCTTAAGACCACAAACAAAATTATATATATCTTTTTGCTAATCATACTTAGTCTTATCGCGCACATTACTGGAGCTGTAATCTTGGTTTGAGCCCGCGCCCCTCGCTCATGAGAAATGCAAAAATGCCATTTTATAGTAAATTGTGATTTTTAATGATTATATGTGACAGCCGTTGAGATGTCAATGTTTCGGCGCACCTGTGCGGCTCTCCGGACTGATTTTTCCTCCGCACGCACTAAGGAACTGCTCGTGTTTTTCCGCAATTTCGTCCATTCCTGCCTTACTAAATGCCAGCAACGCATCCTCCGACCATGCGCGGAACTCCGCATCCTTCGCCAATACTTCGGGGTGTACCTGAAACGCACGCTCGTTCCAACCGAGAAGATGCAGACCCGAAAGCCGCCTGACGCGAGAGAGTGCGACATAACCCTGCCCAAATTCAAAAACTTTGCTTAAATCTACTACTGCTTCGTCCAGGCTCATTCCTTGACTCTTATGCACAGTAATTGCCCAGGCAAGGCGAAGCGGCAGCTGAGTAATCCGCGCACGAGTTTTGCCATTCTCTTCCATCGCCCAGTCCATTGGCTCAACTTCGATCCTGCTTCCGCATCGTGTCTGTACGATCGGATAACCATTGTGCTTATCAAACCTTTCAACCTCGCCTAGCGTGCCGTTCACGAATCCCTCTTGCGGATTATTTTTTGTGAACATCACCGCCGCTCCGACTTTAAGACAAAGAGGATCGGGGGAAAGGCAACCTTTCTTAAGCGCGGACACGAGGACATCTGGGCCTTGTGAAGACATGGCAAATACTTGCGGCTCGCCAGGAAGTTTTGCGAGTATATTATCATTGACACGATCCACATCGGCATTATGCGAAAAGAGTTTCGGCGTACCTTTAGGTACGGCATGACGCTCAATTTTTCTGGTTTCAATCTGGCATAGGTGATCACTGCTGAAGGCGTTGCGCCGAATTGCCGAGAGCAAGTCAAGAAAATCGTTGTCGTCCTGTCTGTATTGTTCGGTGAGATAACAGACGATCGGGTTTGCCCTTCCCCATGCGGGAGACGCATAAGCGAAACGGGCTGATGTCTCTTCACTGAACGTAGTTTGCGCGCCATTTTCCACTTCTATTTTGACAATCGGAGGCAATTGGAAAAAGTCGCCGACCAAGACGACCTGAATACCCCCGAATGGATCCGAATTCTGCTTGATTTCGCTGCAAATGACGTCAATCATGGAAAGGGTATCGGGAGGAAGCATGGACACTTCGTCTATGACAAGAACTTTAGCGCGCCGGACGCGCTTTGTGATATGTTTGCTTGACGTGATTTTATTAAGATCGTTTTTATCCAATTTCGTTTTAATTCCTATACCGCTCCAAGAATGAATTGTCATCCCGCCTATGTGAGTCGCGGCAATGCCGGTTGAGGCCGTTATCGCAGGCTCGATGCCTCTCGCACGCAAGTACATCACATACTCGCTCACCGTATGTGTCTTGCCGGACCCGGGCTCACCAGTCAAGAAAACATTTGCACCTGTCTTCATTATTGATAGGGCTCGAGATTGAATCATGTTGTATTTATAGTTTTCCCCTCAATTTGTTTATAGCTCCGCAACTCTCGGCGAGCGGGAAACGGGATTTGAACCCGCGACCCTCGCCTCCAAATTTGAGCTATCTTTAGTTTTTCAATTTTACTGTAGCATTGAATGATATATACCTTAGAATAGACTCATCAACAAAAGGAAAGATGCCTACAAGGAAAAGAACGTATATATAATTGATTTTCTGGAGCGGGAAACGGGATTTGAACCCGCGACCCTCGCCTTGGCAAGGCGATGCTCTACCGCTGAGCTATTCCCGC
>CAYZUL010000123.1:0-3030 GCA_964481895.1 uncultured Nitrospirota bacterium
GATGTTATCAAGAAATAGGCTAAGCATGAAAATTGTAATGTTATCCAACCATGCAGCTATAATAAAATTAAATAGTTATGTTAATTTGATTGTAACCCTTCAGTGAAGGGTGGTAATTCATAAATCTCCCCTAACCCCTCTTTTACAAAGAGGGGGAATAGATTGATTCCCCCTTTGAAAGAGGGGGATAGAGGGGGATTTTGAAATTATATTCCCCATTCCACTGAATGGTTACATTTGATTTTACAATTTGCTTGACAATGGTTCAAAAAATCGGATAAAGTCCAGAAACTGTATAATCACTGGCTTCTCCTCAACCGGGAGCTACGAATGGGCACCAAAACGAACGAGGCCGCGACGGCCTACTTTACTGAACTCGTCGATCTCCTCGTGCAGGTTGCCGCGAAAGGCACGCATTCTGACTCCGGGGCGGGATACATAGTTGCGGAAACTTTCCTCGACGAGCGCTGCCGGAAGTTGAGTGATTGCATTAAGGAGTACGACATTGGAAAAGAAGTCGTTCAGCACGGTCTTCAGCAAATCTACGATGAACTCATGAAGCACAAACGGTACGAGGCCGCCGCCGCATTTGCGAAAAAGTATGATCTTTAGTTGCGAACCGCTGTCTGTCATCCGATGGAGAACCCTAACTTTAGGTGCTGCGGACGGGCCGCCAGCATCGCGCGAGTTCAATTGACAGTGCCGGCCCGCCGCAGACCAAGACGTTCTCCCTTCGCTCCGCTCAGGGAGAACGCGGGGCTGAGCCGGTGCCCCTTCCCTCCGCTCCGCTACGGGAGAACCAGGGGCACGAAACCGACCGCTTCGCGGCGGATCAGCCCCGCGTTAGATAAAAAAATAGAAGAATTTACGAGAAATGGTATAATCTTACTATGATCAGTGAAATAGACAAAAAAATAATAAGAGAATTATCGAAAAAATATCATGCCACAAAGGTATTACTCTTCGGGTCTTGTTTAGATCCTAATAGAGAGAGCCGCGATATTGACATAGCTGTAGAAGGAATTAATCCCGGCGATTTCTTCGATTATTATGGCGATCTATTACTAAAACTATCTAAACCTGTTGATGTAATTGATCTATCGGAAACTTCAAAATTTGTAATCTTAGTTAAAAAAGAAGGAGTACCAATCTATGGCTGAATATAAAGAACGCATTGAAGCAGAATATGAAGCCATAGAAACAACATTAGCTACCCTACCTAAGAAACCTCTCTCCCAATTATCTGAATTAGAACTTGCAGGAGTGGCAACGTTATTGAATAATTTTTATAATGGTATCGAAAATATATTAAAACAAATTTTTCAAAAACAATCTATTAAACTACCCGAAGGACATTCTTGGCATCAAAATCTTATCCTATCTGCTCGGCGAGAAAATATCATCTCTGATGACCTAACGAATGAACTCAAAAAATACTTAAGTTTTAGGCATTTTGCCGCACATGGCTACGCTTTTAATCTAAACCCTGAAAGACTAGAAAAACTCACGGATAATATTTTAAAAGTGTTTGAAAATTTTAAAGTCGAAATAAATAAAATCTTTATCTAACAACTCAATCAAGCGGATTTTGCCTGCGGCAAAACCGCTTATTTTAAGTTCTCCCTTTGCTTCGCTCATGGAGAACGCGGGGCTGAGCCGGTGCCCCTTCCCTCCGCTACGCTACGGGAGAACCAGGGGCACGAAACCGACCGCTTCGCGGCGGCTCAGCCCCGCGTTGGGAGCCCCCGGATTTACATATGGTAAATACCCACTCTAATAGTTGACACAGCTATAGTACAATTTGACAAGTTATTATTATATCTTTACAATGTAAATAAATGGATCATATCAGATTTGACTGGGACAAAGAAAAAAATATAGCAAACCATAAGAAGCATGGAATATCTTTTGAAGAGGCACAGTCTGTGTTCGTCGATGAAAATGCCTTGATGATTCACGACCCTGACCATTCAGGCGACGAGGATCGATTCATTCTTCTCGGATTAAGCGCCTCTATCCGCCTGATGGTTGTTTGCCACTGTTATCGGGAAAACGATGATGTTATTCGAATCATCTCTGCTCGGAAAGCAACCCGTACAGAACAAAAACGTTATTGGGAAAGGTGATGAATATGAGAAAAGAATACGATTTTTCTAAGGCTCAAAAAAACCCCTATGCCAGCAGGCTCAAGCGACAAGTAACTCTCAGGATGGATGAAGGTACTATCAGCTACTTTAAGAATCTTGCGCAGGAGATCGGCGTCCCTTACCAGACGTTAATCAATCTTTACCTGCGTGATTGTGCCGCGGCGAACAAAAAACTGGCATTACACTGGAAAACTGCATGAATTTCCAACCAGCGACTCGACTCCGTCCGGACTTCATCCGGCGGCTCAGCCCCGCGTTATCATTGGATATGGGGTCAGACTGGTTTAACAAATTCAAGCCCCTACCTGCCGATAGCCTTTGCAGAAAGCCTTCTGGCGCGTTTCACTTCAATCGCAGACAATGGCAATGTAACAACTTTTAGTACGTTTGTATTACTTAATACCTTGGAGGGCTTGATCAAGATCATCAATCAGGTCGGTTATATCTTCTATCCCCACAGAGATCCTTATTAAGGAATCTGAAATACCTATCTTTTCTCTGTCTTCTTTTGGTATAGAGGCATGGGTCATCATGGCCGGATGTTCGATCAATGATTCAACACCGCCCAGACTTTCTGCCAATGAAAAGATCTTAAGCCCCTCAAGAAATCTCCTGGCTTCTTTAAGGCCGCCAACGATCTCAAAGGAAATCATCCCTCCTGATCCTGACATCTGTCTTTTGGCCAGTTCATACTGGGGATGGCTCTCTAAGCCGGGATAGTATACCCTTTTTACGTTTGGTTGTGCCTCAAGGTGCCTTGCAATCTCTATTGCGTTTTTTGTATGCCTCTCCATTCTTAATGCAAGTGTCTTTATCCCCCTTATGACCAGAAATGAATCAAAAGGCGATAAGATTGCACCGATGGCATTCTGGTTAAATTTGA
>CAYZUL010000124.1:0-2819 GCA_964481895.1 uncultured Nitrospirota bacterium
GGTGCAGTAGCTCCTCCGATGCCCCCACACCCCGCGCTTGCACCGGCCAAGCCGGTTGCTCACTTCGGCTTTGCCGGTGGAGGGGGCGACGCTAGCCCCTTTAAATAGCTAAAAGACTATGCCTTAACAATTGTCCAGATCCCGACAACAATGAAGCCTATACCTGCAACCCATGAGATCCATCTATGGCTCATATGACGGAAAATAAAGGAGCCGGCGAGAACCCCGATCCCTGAGGCGACAACAAGGGCAACGGCAGAACCGAGAAAGACCGACATTTTCTTGCTTCCAGGGTCTGCAGCATATAATACCGTTGCAAGCTGTGTCTTGTCTCCAATCTCTGCAAGAAAGATAGTCCAGAATGTAATGAGAACAACCCTTATATCCACTTACACCTCCAACTTTTGCCAGATTTATTCTTACCCAATTTTTACCATCCTTGATCCTTGTTTATGCAGCCCAATCTTTACAAATTAGCTCTGCCTGCTCCAGAACGGTTTGTGTTGCCTGCCCTGATCTCGTCATTGAGCTGCTTCTTCAATATTTCAAGGTCAAGAAACCTCTCCTTTTTAAAGATGCCCTTGATCAAGACCACAAGATCAAGAAGCCTCATAAGGGAAAAGTGAAGTGATCTCCTTATAGCTAAACAGTTCTGAAAAGAACTCACCTGGAGCAATATTAGGACCGCTGATAACGGCATAGCCCAAATCCTCAAACCATGTGAGGGCGGCTTCTTCTACTGTGGATTCAGTGATGCGGTGGCTATTCATTGTTATTCATGAGCGCGATTCGGTGCTGCGCATCCGATTTTCAAAACTTCTTTTGGCAGTCTGGATCGAATCCAGGCGCTTTTCAGACTTCATAGGAATCCCCAGCGCCTTTCCCAACGGTAACAGGAGAGCCGCAAGGGCATCATCTCGCAAATAAATGGCACTTGGTATAAGGTGATGCTGCCTGATGGAGTCAAGTATGGTCTGTCCTAGTACCTGATGGAGTGAGTGCTCTGGTCCAACAATGGTGGCGTGAAATACATAACCTGAGGCGTGATGCGCGACCATCGCAACCCGCGTCAGATAAGGGCGGTCGCGATCCATAATGGGTGTGTGCAGATAAAAGCAGTCCGCTTCCCACGGGCTGTCTGGCCTTAGGTCTAAAGACTTGACAGCTTCGATGTTTCTATCCCCGAACCTGAAAGGCTCAGGCGGTTGGGGTCGATAGACAGGAGGTACCTCCCAGCGAGTTCGGCATTTAGTTGATCCACGCTTTAGTGCCTCAGTGCCAGACTTCTGGAAATAAACCAGGTGTTGACCGGACCGATCGTTCAGGCTCAGCGACCCGGAGGCAACTTTTTTTGTAACATCGCAAGCGCAGTCTAGTGCAAGCGTCAAGAAACGAACCTCCGGCTCTGTCAGGTGCCAGGGGAAGTATCCCGGAAGGTAGCTTCTAAACCGCGGCCATGCGTTTGATCCCCGAAAGGAAAGTCCAAGCTTTTTGATGACCTGAAAGTCTGCCTTCTCAAGATACTCTCGGTCGGTGAACTCGGCCATCAAACAGTTCTGCATGGGGAGGAGATCACCGCGCTCCGGGTCGAGTTCCTCGCTCTGCATTTTACGGTGTACTTCAAATCCCTCCGCGCCGCGGTATACGCACAAAGCAAATACTTCGCCCAGTGCCCCCAGGATGCAGGCGTATCCAGTATCCCCTGTCTCTGGATCCCGGATGCCAAAGATGTCGCTGTCATATAAGGTTTCCCAGGGTCTGAGATGTTTAAACCGCAAGGCAGCTTCATAAAGGTCCCTCCAAAGGGGCAGTGGGACATCAGGGATTTTCATGTTCTTCTCCTTTCTTTATCCTTATAACTGGCCCGCTCCGCCAAAAATTCCCCCTGAGCAATATCCGGGCCGATGAGAATGGCATATCCTATCCCTTTGAACCACTCCAGGGCTGCCTGTTCAATCTCTGATTCGGTGATAGGATTGCTGGACAATGTCTCCTAAACCCCATTTCTTCTGTCATTCCTACGGAAGCAGGAATCCATTATTTTTCCTGTGATTCCTCCTATCTTCTGTAGTATAATAAAAACGTGCCCAAAAAGTCATTGAAAGAAACAAATCCTTACTTAAAAGACCCTGAACTCTGCGAGGCGTTAATCGAGCTATCTGCTTCCTCATCAACAGCTGTTGAAGGTATTTTGACAAAGTATCCCAGGCTTTCCAAATCGTTGCAGAAGAAATTAAGGACAATAATTTCTATCAACGAGCCCTCAGCGTAATTTGAATAACTGATGCAAATATCTTTTCCATCGGCCTATAATTTTGAGACATCCCCTCCTGGATTGCTGTAATATATTCCTTTTTCTTTTCCCTGACAATCCCGCTGAAATCCAGAGGCGGTAGTCCGGCTTGTAAGGCCATTAAAGCGGCCAGCATTCGCGCAACCCTTCCGTTGCCTTCGCGAAATGGATGAATAGAGAGTGGATAGCTCTTTAAATGCACGCATGTATTCATCTTTTTCAAGTCTGTCCATTTCTCTTTTGCTTTTAATACCAAGCTTGTTCTTGAGCACCCGGCATCGGGAACCAGGCTCAAACTGGGCTTCCTCAAGCTTTGATACATCATAACGTCCGCCTTTTTTCACTGCGATATTTTCCTCTTACCCAAATTTTCCCAGGAGAGGGCGGCCTGTTCGATATCTAATTCGGTAAAAAGCATCTTGCGTCTAAATAAATTTTATTTGCAATTTCAACATATTGGACGATTAAAAACGAGATCTTGTCAATAGGTGTGGAAATAGCATTTAGGCAGCCATCCTTTCTGACT
>CAYZUL010000125.1:0-2779 GCA_964481895.1 uncultured Nitrospirota bacterium
CAGTTTGTTTTGTATTTTACCAAACTTTCGTGTCCACTTTTTTCAGCTTAGCTCACTTCGCTTTGTCCCTGTGTTATTCCCGTCCCGGGCTTTACCTTGAAGTAGGCGGGTGAACATACTTCAGATGGACATTCACGAGCATGCATACCGTCAGTATCTTTCGGAAGGCTAATACTCATCGAGTATTGGTCAGGGCCAGTCCGCTTGATGTTGTGTGGACCACCAGGCATGAATAGATCACTCATTGTATAGTCCTTATAGGTGTAAGGCTACCACCTTTGCCCTGTTTCAGTCCTAAAGAAGCTGAATGCAACAACGCCATGGCGTATAACGTTCCCGTTTTTGTGAAGCCCGAAAGATTTGGACTTTAGTTTTTTGTGCCATGTTATCTGTCCGTTGCAGGCATCTTTAATAGAATCGTCCCCTTTACTACTTTGAAGTGTTAGGCTATAAACTGCAGAATAAATCCTAGAATAATAATCATCAGCCCACATTTAAACAACTTTGGATAACGGAATGAGGCTAGATAAATCTCACGTCCTTTTTTATCTAACTGATGTGCATCCTCGAGGTTTTTACCGAATGATAAGGCAGCCATTAATGTCCCAACAATATTCAGAATCATGCCAAATTTGGCAAGGGTTAATAACCTTAGAACATTCTCCATAATCATCTCATAGGGGTCATAGGGGCCAAAGAGACCTACGATCCATCCCTATTTAGTGTTTTTATGCACTAGTGTCCGGTAAAAAAGTATAAGGCTATGGTCTGTTACACTCGATTGTTGGATAATAGAATTGCTGAAACCCTACACCAGCAAGGAGGAACAGACCATGAACAAAGTATACACCATATTCTCGGAGATATTAAAGCTTTGTCCGAGATATCAATTTGACAGCGCGGTACAGAGGCATCAAGGAGACCGATACGTTAAAACATTTACGACCTGGCAGCAATTTATGACCATACTGTATTCGCAAATTACTCAGAAGGACAGCCTTCGGGATATTGTGACAGGGTTATCAGCCCATGCCGCAAGATGGTATCACCTTGGGTTTACCGGAATACACAAGAGCACGCTTTCCGACGCCAATGCCACAAGGGACTATCGCATATTTGAAGGACTGTTCTATCACCTCCTGGCACGATGTAAGAACCTCACACCGAAACATAAGTTTCGCTTCAAGAACCCTCTGTACACGATCGATGCCTCAACCATTGATCTATGTCTGTCGGTTTTCCCCTGGGCAAAGTTCAGAACGACCAAGGGTGCGATCAAGATGCACTGTTTGTATGACCATTCCGGAGCATTGCCGTCGTTTCTAACCGTTACAGACGGCAAGAAGCACGATGTTTGTGTGGTCAAAGAGACTTCGTTTCCCCTGTCACCGGACAGCATCGTTTCGGTGGATAAGGCATACATAGACTATAAGTGGCTAAATTCATTGAATGAAAAGGGAGTTTGGTTTGTCACGAGAGCAAAGAAAAACATTGATTATGCCGTTGTCGGACAGCATCCGGTTACCGGCAAAGGGGTCTTAAACGATGAGCGTATTTCCCTGCAAGGCATTAGAACAAAGACCCTATATCCTAAAGACTTAAGGTTCATCCGGTACTATGACGAAGAGCGGAAAAAGACACTGACTTTCCTTACGAATAATTTTAAACTTGCAGCTCAAACGATTGCCCGAATCTACAAATCCCGCTGGCAGATCGAGCTGTTCTTCAAATGGATCAAGCAGAACTTGAAAATAAAGTCCTTTCTAGGCACCAGCAAGAACGCCGTGCTGACTCAAATATGGGTGGCGATGTGTTATTATCTACTTCTGACCTACATCAAATACCAGACAAAATATGGATACTCACTGCTACAGTTAAGCCGGGTGATTAAAGAGATGCTGTTTCAAAGGAAAAGCTTAATTGATGTCTTGACGTTAGGGCCGGAGCGCTTACGTCTTACTCAAAGTGAAGCCTTGCAAGGGGCGCTATTTTAACCGGACAGCAATGGTTTTTATGCCTAAATTACCATTTTGATACATTTATCCTAATGCCATCAACTATATTATCGAATATATTTGCTAGACTTACGCGGCTGTTTATCTCTTTTGTATATTCATTTATCTTCCCTATATCAAAAGATGCCCCTAAATATAATTTCCCCTTTTCTGAAAAAGAAATTAGGGAAGCCAGTGATAACTTCGATGGATGACTATAATCATGATAGAAAAGGTATGCGTGCTCAAGAACTTGAAGAGCATCTTTATTTAAGTTTAATTTTTTAAATTTTCTTAATACATCTCTAACGGCTTTATTGGTAGAATATTTATCATTCATGTAACGATCAACTATGTCCAAACTTGAATCAGAACATAATAATGCTATTGCTAATGTTTCAATGACCTGCCTTTGGAGATTCCCAGCAGCAATCATATAGCCGGATAAAAAAATTTTTAGGGATACAATATGGGCATTAATGGCGCTATAAATCAACGCTGAAATGTATGCTTTTTTCTCATCAGTACCGATATTAAAATCAAAGTTTTTCCAATTAAAATATGCATTAGACATAGATTCGATAAACTTAGATATTTGCTCATTGAAATAAGTTATAAAATTTTGCCGTACTTCTGAATTATCTCCTATCACTTCTCCGGAGATAATTGCTGATACACTTGAAAAATCGATTTTTTCTTCCATAACCGGTTAACAATAAATATGGATTTTTCTTATTCTAAATCTTTTTCATTGGACAAACATTTTATTGATACCCTTCTAGTGT
>CAYZUL010000126.1:0-2648 GCA_964481895.1 uncultured Nitrospirota bacterium
CCTACACCAGGGTACGGGGGGAGGTCAGTAAACTATCTGATGTCTTTATACCACTTATAAAGCTTTTTGGGTGATACCCCCAGAAGAAAAAGGGCTGCAAGTATCAGGTTCCTGAAGGTTGCGTATATAGGGCCCTCTTTATCCCATCGCCTTGACGATACTGATACAGACTCCCCAAGTATCCTTATTTTTCCTATCCTCTTAAGCCTCCTTATAAATTCCAGATCCTCCATTATAGGGACATCCTGATAGCCGCCGATCTCCTCAAAGTGAGACCTCCTGACAAATATCCCCTGATCTCCATAGGGTAGCCCGAATATGATTGATCTCATATTTGCCCAGAGGGCAACAAAGGATAGGCAGGGGGATCTGGAGTCTATGGCAAGCCTGAATGCGCCGCCTATTATCAAGGGGTCTTCCATTGCCTTAAGCATGGCATCTATGCCTTTCTCTGTTATCTTTGCGTCTCCATGGAGAAAGAGGAGTATGTCTCTGGTTGCGCATCTTGCCCCATGGTTCATCTGCCGCCCTCTTCCAGGTATTGATGGGATCAGACGTACTTTATATCTACCAACAATAGAGGTAGTCTTATCTCTACTTCCTCCATCGACAACAATAAGTTCCAGGCGCGGGTCATTTAAGGATCTGATCGTATCCTCAATAATTCCCTCCTCATTAAGAACAGGCATGATCACAGAAACCCTCGACATTACAACCTCTTTTGATGTTTAAAGTTATATAAGTTATCGGCCGATAGATTTTCTATATTATAGATCAGATAAAAAATCTAATCCAGAGGATCCTGCCTGGAATGGTAATTCTTGACAAGTATGTTTTAGGTATTGACCATAGATAATTATTCTGGTATATTTGATTGCTTGTTTAAGGCCTGTTGATAGTTGCCATATTAACAAAAGGGAGTTAACTCTATGGGAAATAAAACAAAACCACAACCACAACCACAACATAGACCTAAACCTAAAGGTAAGGCAAAAAAAGAGAAGAAGGGTATCTACGATGATATAAAGAAGGAGCTTGAAAAGCAAAAGGTGGCTCTTCTCGCCGAGGCTGGAGAGATTATCAGCAGCGGCATTAACCCTGGGTCAGAAAATTTACCCGATCTAAGCGATCAGGCCTCAGCAGAGATAGACCAGAATTTCACAATAAGACTCAAGGAGAGAGAGCAGAAACTCCTCAAGAAGATAGACGAGGCCATTGAGCGGATAGTAGACGGGACATTCGGTGTATGCGAAAGCTGTGGCGGCGAGATTTCATTGCAGCGCCTTAATGCCAGGCCTGTTACTACCCTCTGCATATCCTGCAAAACTGAGCAGGAGAAGGAGGAGATGATAAGAAGGTAGCCGCCGCTAATTTATCGCCATCGGCAGAAAGGGACTACAGAAATTAAGAAGGACTTTTTAGGTTGCCTGCTTGTGATTGTTGCTGCCTTTGGTATTTTCGCTGCCATTACAATGGCTTGGACATTCTTCCTCCTGCCATTAGCCCTCATCCTCTTTGTTGGATGCCTTATCCTGATCTCTATAGCGCTAGGTCCCTATCGAGGTGATAAGAAAAAAGATTAATCACCGGTTGGTAGGCGATGCTGGGATCGAACCAGCGGCCTCTTGCGTGTGAAGCAAGCGCTCTGCCACTGAGCTAATCGCCCATTTCCAAATAATATCAAAGGAGTGTATTATAACGGCCCAATGGATCTCCGTCAACTGGTCAGCATGCAATTACCTGGGTTTCCTGAGTTTTCCACTGAGAATTTTTCTGATTAGTTAACGTACTTGAAGAATCCTTGAAACGGAAGTAGATCAGGAGTAAGTCAGATAAGGAGGTGATAAAAGATGAGGGCAAGAACATATCAAGGATTTTGTTGATAAACAGCACGGTTTCATGGTGGGGACCTTTGGCGAGGTATTAGCCACTGATGATGGCGCACTGAACTGGAACCCATTGGCGCTAGGTTCTAACTTCTACCACACCAGCATCCATTTTATGGATACCCAAAAAGGGTGGGTCACGAGCATGCGTGGAGACATCCTTTATACCGAGGATGGGGGCCGGACCTGGACTGTTCAGGTCCATCTGATTAAGAGCCTTAATGGAATCCACTTTGTGGATACAGAGTTTGGCTGGGCCGTGGGAAATGAAGGAAACATCTTGCATACAACGGATGGCGGAAAGCAATGGCTAAAGCAGCAATCTCCCAAAAAAACCGATCTGTTCGGGATCTTTTTCACTGATCGCCAAGAAGGGTGGGCGGTTGGCATGGGAGGGACCATTCTTTATACCACTAATAGCGGAGAATCATGGAAACCGGAAAAAAGTGTGACAACACAAGATCTCTGGGCGATCCAGTTCGTGGGTAAGTCGTACGGATGGATTGTGGGCCAAGACGGAGTTGTCCTGCATTTTTCTAAAAACAAAACCTGAGTGACACCTTCCCCTTTCGTAGTCCAGACTACATCTTTATTTTACATGCCAGATTATTCTGATTTCATGATCATACTTGAATTGTTCGTTACCCCGCACTGTGTTTCTGCCCCCTCGGCGATCGCTGTTGCAAAAGAGGCGGTAAAAATGGTGCCTGGCGTAGACCTTTATATACGATCAGAGAAAGACTATGCCCGCATAAAGTCGTT
>CAYZUL010000127.1:0-2593 GCA_964481895.1 uncultured Nitrospirota bacterium
CCTATGACAGACGGGCATTCTTCCGTGAGGCCTTCCGTTTAGTAGGAAAAAATGTCGCCCAATATGTCGACGCTAAGGTAGAAGAGAAAAAGACCCAGGTAGAGGCCTTAACTAAAACCACTATCATCAATAAGCCGGAATTTAAATCTAAACGAAAAGACTTCCTCCGTCCCCCAGGCGCACATAACGAGGCGCTATTTATTGAGCATTGCAAGACCTGCAGCCTCTGTGTGTCTGCCTGTCCAAGGTCTGCTATTACCAAGGCAGGACCTGATTATGGTGATATCGAGGGGACACCAGTAATAATCCCAAGGCGCGCCCCCTGTGTGCTCTGTGCTGATCTCACATGCACCAAGGCATGCAAATTGGGTGTGCTCATCCCACTTGATCAAGTCAATGACGTCAAGATAGGACTAGCATATATCAACGAGAGAAACTGTCCTGCCTACGATGGTGTCTCTAACTGTTCCCTTTGTCATATTAAATGTCCGCTGTCAGATGCCGCCATATATCTTGATGACTTCAAACCCACTGTGAACCGCGAGATATGCACAGGATGCGGGGTATGCGAATCTGCCTGCTCTACCATAAATTCGACACCTGCAATCAGGATTATGCCGAGGATGTTAGAAAATATAGGGACGGAACTTAGTATCCGCCCACAATCTTAAGGAGGCAATAGACTTAATTATGCCGGATGTAAAAGAAAAGACAGCGCCAGGATACAAAATAGAATTCGACCCAAAGCTCACAGAAGAGATCGTATCCCAGGGGTTAAAGAACTTAGAGCAGGAAGGCAATATGAGGATACCTGATTCCTTCAGGGCAGCGTGCGATCCTATATACGATAAATATCCCATTGCTGATAGAGATGATATAGATTTTGAGGATGCATTCCGGGGTATATACATGAGGTTTTTTAAGATCTTAGGCTATGAGGATATTGTCCAATCCGCACTCGCAGAATACCCTGTCATAGACGAGAAGGTGGGCGAGATCATAGTCAAGGTCTGCTACGCAGTAGAAAAAGAAGAGGCAAACCTTGCCAAAAGAAAGATAGAAGACCCAAAGCGGGGGGAACTCTCTGTTGTTATCCTTCAAATAACATCGCCCCGCTTCTTTGAAAAAGAGGGCTTAAAGATATTCTTACGCCATGAGCTCATGCATGTGACCGATATGCTGGATCCTGTTTTCTGCTATGACAATGACCCCCTTGGCGTAACCCCATCTGAAGAATGCATCGTAAAAAACCACTACGGGCTTATCTGGGACATATATATAGATCAAAGGCTTGCTAAAAAAGATGTAGGGGCAGACCCATGTGTCTGCCCACTAAAGGATGAGAGGAGGGCAGAGTTTGATCAAACCTACAGATCCATTCCTGAGGATGACAGGATCTCTATCTTTGAAGGGCTCTGGCAGGTTGAAAAGCTTACCCACCCTGAGATCTTAGCCTGTGCAAAGAACCCAACAGGGCTCTTAGAGTACAGGGCAGCACTCTCCCCTGAGCAGATACAAAGACAAAAACAAGACAAGAAAAAGAAGATCCATCTGCCGGGCATGCTCTGCCCGCTTTGCAAGTTCCCAACACATAGATGGAAAGAAGAGGAATCTATATTAAAGGAGGTGGTAGAAAAGATAAAAGAGGATGCACCACACTGGGACCCATCAGATGGACTCTGCGAGAGATGTGATGAGGTCTACAGGGCGATTTTAGGTAAGTGGTAGGTAGGGGCAGCCCCCTGTGGTTGCCAATTATTTATCTTAATAATCATTAGGAGGTGAGAAGATGAGGAAAAAAGAACTAGTCATCTTTTTATCGGCAATATTCGTACTGGCAGCAGCAACCATATCTCATGCCGCGGATTTTCCCGTACCGATAGAAAAGAAGATCATCCATTCAACGCCGCCAACAGAGTTTGCCGGTAAGAAAAACCCCTTCACAGCGCTTGTCACGGCCAACAAACCAGGTGTCTATGATACCGAGAATAAAATGCACTATGCGGCCATCACAGAGAGGGGAGGAGAACTCTACAGGGCAAACTGCGCCCCATGCCACGGTGAGAAATCAAATGGCAGAGGCCCTCAGGCAGCAGGCTTCTATCCGCCTCCTGCAGACTTTACAAACCCGGAGACAATAGGCGCACTAAAGGAGAACTATCTCCTCTGGAGGGTAAAAGAGGGCGGAAGGGAAGAACCATTTAAATCAGCCATGCCTGCCTTTGGCGACGATCTGACAGAAGAGGAGATCTGGTCTATCATCATGTATGAGTACAAGAATGCAGGTGTATCACCGAAATAGGTTATAAAAGGAGGTGATGGAGGAATATCTATCTAACAGTTTAAACACCAAGAGGTTTAAACGGTTTTAAAAGCGGATTATTCTTTAGGAGGAGAAGATGCAAATAACAAGAAGGACATTTTTAAAGGCAGCCGGCGCCACAACGGCGGCAGTTGCGCTATCCGACAAGCTTGCACTTGCCCAGCTAAAACCTGTCATCGAGATAGGAAACCCACTTGAGGGTAAAGTCTATCCGAACAGGTCCTGGGAGGATGTATATCGTGACCAGTATACCTATGACAGATCTTTTAC
>CAYZUL010000128.1:0-2514 GCA_964481895.1 uncultured Nitrospirota bacterium
GTCTTCAGAAACTCAATAATTTCCTGAAGTTCCTCCTTTGCCTCATCGATGCCCGCCACATCGTCAAAGGTTACGTTCAAGTCTTCCTGGGCATACAGACGCCCTTTGCTTTTGCCAAAGGACATGATACTGCTTGCCGGACCGAATCGTTTAAATACAAAACGCCAGATTATAAATAAAATTAACAACGGCAGCACCCATGAGAAAAAAAACGTTTTAAACCACGGGCTTTCGTATTGACCTGCATACCTTACGCCCATGGATTCCAGGTCCTTCACCATGTCAGGGTCGTCCACACGGGCGGTGATAAAAACAGCATTTTTTGCTGTACCACGTTCTATCTCTCGCAGTTTGCCGCGAATCATCGTATTCGTAATATAACATTCCAGCACATTACCGTCTTTGACCAGCCTTTTAAAATCACTGTAGGTAATGCTCCTTACTCCGGGATTCATCAAATACATTTGCAGGAGGATGAAGAAGCCAAAGGCGATGATAATATGCCAGACGGAGAATTTCTTAGGCATTTTGAACTGTATCTTTTTGAAATCTTTGAACATGTAAGCTCCTTAAATTGAAATTACACCATGAATATTCAGTGATCAGATTGAATTGTCGTAAATTATTCTATCAGAAAGTGCTGCATCACTCAAAGGAACTTTGTGATATTTGTAAAATTCTTCTATAAAATTTCTATTGTTCTCTGGAAAGGGCTTTAAGTTTTGGGTTATAGTAAATCTTCATGTCAGAGTTTATAACAACCCCCTAGCCCCCTAGTTGTTAAGGGGAATTTTGTGGGTTGCCCCTTTTTTAAGCTTGCTATAATGTAGAAAGTATTTGAGCTTTTGATAAAAGAGCGATACTCTTTCTTGAATTGAATGTAATAGTAAGTTAGAGAAATTCAAGTCAAAGAAAGGAGTATAGCTGTGAAAGATATTAAGCCAGAGAGGGGGAAGAAAATCAATAGGAAAACCTTGATAGTGGCGTTCGATATAGCGCAAGAGAAGCATATGGTATATATTCGATGTCCGGATGGGAGGGAAGAAAAACCTTTTGTGGTTTTCAATAGACGAGAAGAGTATGAACAGATGTGGGAGCGAATAAGTCAGACAAGGGAGGCTTATGGAGTAGAGGAAGTAGTGGTAGGATTTGAATCAACGGGGCCGTATGCAGAGCCACTGGTGCATTATTTGATGAAGAAGGAAGTAAAGTTGGTGCAGGTAAATCCGATGCATACAAAGAGAGTAAAGGAATTGAGGGGCAATTCACCGAACAAGACGGACGAGAAGGATCCCCAGGTGATAGCGGACATAATAGAGCTTGGTAATTATTTAAGTGTGGTGATACCGGAAGGGCCATCGGCAGAACTACGGAGACTAACCCAGGCAAGAGAGAGAACAATAGAAAGACGGACAATGCTGGTGAATCAAGTGCATAGTTTGGTGAGTGTGATATTTCCGGAATTTGTGTGGGTAATGAAGGATATAAAGACGAAAACAGCCCAATATCTTCTGAAACAGTATCCAAGACCCCAGGATATAGTGGGGCTTGGGTGTGAGGGGTTGGAAGCGACATTGAAGAAGATAAGCCGTGGGAGATTGGGTAAGGAGCGTGCGGATGCGCTGTATGAGGCGGCAGTAAACACAGTGGGAGTCAGAGAGGGGCAAGGGAGTATCGTGTTTGAGATAAAGCAGTTGGTGGAGGGAATAGAAGAAATAGAGCAATTAATAAATGAGACGGAAGAAAAGATGAGAGAATATCTCAAGGAAATTCCTTACAGTCGATGTATGCCATCGATACAAGGGGTAGGAGAGGTGACGGTAGCTGGGCTGATAGGGGAAGTGGGAGATTTTACGAAGTACAAGACGGCATCGGAGATTACGAAGCTAGGGGGGTTGGATTTATTTGAAGTGAGTTCAGGGAAGCATAAGGGAGAGCGTCATATATCGAAGCGAGGACGTCCATTGATGAGGAAGCTGCTGTATTATGCAGCAATAAATGTGGTACGGAAGGGAAGAATCATGCATGAACGATATGAAAGATACCTCCAGAGAGGGATGCCCCGGATGAAGGCGCTGATTGCAATAGCACGAAAGCTGTTAGGGGTATTGTTTGCACTGGTACGTGATCAGAGTGAGTATGTGATGAACTCCGAAGAGAAACCATTGAAAAAGGTAGCGTAATCTGTGTATTCGTGGAGGCGGTAAAGATTATCGAATCCCCCATAAAGGCGACCGAGTCGACCTTCGTGTTAAGCATGAATAACTTTATCGCCTGCACCTTTAGCCCCAATGAAGCAAGGTCAGGGCTCAGAGAGACCCTCAAAGAACCAGGGTGAGGCAGGGTGTTCCACGATAACATGGGAAACAAATACTTTGATAAAAAGGAAAATTAGCGGTGATTGTGGCTAACTCCAGTCGGGCTACGCCCTCCTTCCGTTAGCCACAATCAAATTAATTTTATTATAATGTAAATATTATAAACAATACTTGACTAGAATAAACCAGGGGGATT
>CAYZUL010000129.1:0-2493 GCA_964481895.1 uncultured Nitrospirota bacterium
TTGATCATCCCTATAATCTCCTTAGCCATATCTTCTCCTTACTTATATTAAAGCCTTTCCACCTGTAAAAATCCGAGTTCAACGGGTGTTGCGCGGCCAAAGATGCTCACAAGGACCTTTACCTTGCTCTGATCCTGATTAACCTCATCTATAACACCGTTGAATCCTAAAAAAGGACCATCAATTATCCTTACGCTGTCTCCCTTGCTATACTGTATCTTCTCTCTTGGTGTTGCTGTCCTTGAGTCTATCTGTCCAAGAAGGGTCTCAACCTCCTCTACTGAAAGTGGCAGAGGTCGTGCACTTGTTCCCACAAACCCTGTCACTTTTGGGATGCTCTTTATCAGCTGCCATGTTTCATCACTCAGCTCCATCTCTATAAGAACATACCCTGGAAAGAATTTCTTTGTAGATATCCTCTTCTTTCCCTCTTTTATCTCTATAACATTCTCTGTGGGCACCAATACCTGGACAATCTTCCCCTCTAAGCCGAGGGAACAGATCTTCTCTTCTATGTTGCTCTTCACCCTTCCTTCGTAACCGGAATATGTATGAACCACGTACCAACCCTTAGACATAATCAATCCTCAAAGATCATTGGATCACTATACTTACAAGCCTTACCAGCAGGTTATCGACCAGAGCAAGAAACAGAGAGACTATAATCACAAATAGTATGACTACACTTGTAGAGCCCATGGTCTCGCTCTTCGAGGGATACGACACCTTCTTTAGCTCCGCCTGTACCTCTGTGAAAAACTCCTTGATACTATTTAAAAATCTCTTCATATAATTCCTGAGTCAATAGTTTATTGGCAGGCCAGGAGGGACTCGAACCCCCAACACCCGGTTTTGGAGACCGGTGCTCTACCATTAGAGCTACTGGCCTATCAAAGGCCCTCTACTTAACCTCCTTGTGTGGAGTATGTTTCCTGCAAAACTTGCAATACTTACTTAATTCAAGCCTCTCGGGATCATTTTTCTTATTCTTTACAGTCGAATAATTTCTCTGTTTGCACTCAACAACCTGGCAGGCTAAAGTTATAATCTCTCTCATGAAACCTCCTTACTCTATTTAAAGGGGCTTGCGTCGCCCCCTCCGCCGGCAAAACCGGATGGAGCCTCCCCCTCACCGCTCGCCCTGCTCGCTGGATAGATTTTATAGGGGCTTTAAGCGCCCCCTCCACCCGCTTGCTCACGTTGTTCGCTAGGTAAATACCCACAGGTTCGCTCGTGGGGTATCTACTCTATCACCTCGCTGATCACACCTGCCCCTACGGTCCTGCCGCCTTCCCTGATGGCGAATCTCAGTTCCTTTTCCATGGCTATAGGCATGATAAGCTCTACTGACATACTTACATTATCGCCTGGCATTACCATTTCAACACCATCAGGAAGCTTCACTACTCCTGTCACATCTGTGGTCCTGAAATAGAACTGAGGCCTGTATCCGTTGAAGAAGGGGGTATGTCTTCCTCCTTCCTCCTTTGTCAGGATATACGCCTCTGCCTTGAATTTGGTATGGGGTGTGATGCTGCCGGGCTTGGCCAGTACCATACCCCTTTCAACATCTTCTTTTTTGGTGCCACGAAGAAGGACACCTATGTTATCCCCTGCCTGACCCTGGTCAAGTAACTTCCTGAACATCTCAACGCCTGTCACTATTGTTTTTTGGGTCGGCCTGATCCCTACTATCTCTATCTCATCTGATACCTTGACAATACCCCGCTCTACCCTGCCTGTCACTACCGTGCCCCTCCCTGAGATGGAAAATACATCTTCTAAGGGCATTAAGAAGGGCTTCTCTATGTCTCTTTTCGGTGTCTTAATATAGCTGTCTACATTTTTAAGCAGGTCTAATACAGGTTTGCAGTTAAGACATGTATCTTTTCCACATCCGCATTCAAGTGCCTTAAGTGCAGAACCTGCTACTATGGGTGTATCATCCCCGGGGAATTCATATTTACTTAGAAGCTCCCTTACCTCAAGTTCGACTAAGTCCATTAATTCCTTGTCGTCTACCATGTCGGCCTTGTTTAAGAATACCGTTATATAGGGCACACCTACCTGCCTTGCAAGGAGTATGTGCTCTCTTGTCTGGGGCATAGGGCCGTCTGCTGCCGATACTACAAGTATGGCGCCATCCATCTGGGCCGCCCCTGTTATCATATTTTTTACATAGTCGGCATGACCAGGGCAGTCTACATGGGCATAGTGCCTCTGCTCTGTCTGGTACTCAACATGGGCAATAGCGATTGTGATGCCCCGCTCTTTTTCTTCAGGGGCCTTATCTATCTGGTCAAATGCCAGATAATCTGCCATCTTCTTTGCTGACAATACTTTTGTTATGGCAGATGTAAGGGTGGTCTTGCCATGATCAACATGCCCTATTGTACCTACGTTTATGTGAGGCTTTGTTCTCTCAAACTTCGCCTTTGCCATATCCCCTCCTTATATACCTTAAACCTTATACCTTAAAGAACTGGTGGCGCC
>CAYZUL010000130.1:0-2471 GCA_964481895.1 uncultured Nitrospirota bacterium
TCCACCGGCAAAGCCGGATGGAGCCTCCCCCTCAACGCTCGCCTTGCTCGCTGGACAGACATAGTCGCCCGTGAAATTTACCCCATAGCATGAAACTCGCCCGCAAGCCAGTCCTTGACAAGCATTGTGGCCTCGCAATCCTCCCGGTTGTATTTGACGATCATATCCATATACTTCCTGTTTAAAATGGGGTCCTTCAGGAATTCAGAATACCAGTAGATCGATTTTGCCCCGCTCGCATCCTGCACCGAATATCTGAATCCCAGGTACTTTGAGATCCTCTTTATGGAATACGAATGGAATGGCCAATCGGTATTCGGGAGTATTACCTTTGTGTAGAGATCTATGGAGTTTTCAAAAAAACAGTTAAAAAGATCGTCTTCTACCCAGTATCTCTTTCTCATGGTGTTCAGTACCGTCTTTTCATGGCTTGAATAGTAGTAGATGATAAAATCCCGCTCTGATTTTACATAATCCCAGAATCCCCTCCAGGCAATCTCCTCGTCTTCCGGAGATTCTGCAAGAAAGGGAATATACAGGACCTTCTTCCCTGTCCTCTTCAGGATACCAAAGAGGTAGTAGATACCACGGGTAGGATCATCCTCGATATCAAAGAAAAGCTCCGTCTCCCTTAACGGGAAATCAAACCTATTGTGAAGGACCTCCTTCTTATTGATGATAACCTCTGCCCTCTCCTTGAACTTTCTGAGCATCTTTTCCCCGACCCCCTTTATTTTCTTCTCTTTTAAAAATATCGGGACGTCTATTAATGCCACATCCTGGACAGTATGGATGCCCCTTTTTTTCAGCTCATATTTCTTCCCCCAGCCAAGATAGAAGATGTTGCTTGAATCCATCTGCTCCCTGGCCCAGCCCTCGCAATGGGATTGCCAGTGACACAGATTACATACACTACCCAGGCATGGTTCATAGGATATATTCCGGCTTAAGATCATTGTGAGGTCGAGGAGGATAGATTTATACTCCTCTTCAAATATTGAGAGGTTGTATATGATCTCCTCGCCCTCTATATTTATAATCTTCCCTGTCTCAGGTTTAAATCCCTGAAGGGAATTAAGGAGGTCTGCATAGAATGAGAGCTGAAGTCCATAGTTTTTCTTCGGCGTCTCTTTCTCCTTGTCCTCATATCCGGTCCCTGATTTGATATCTATGGGTATATAGTAGTAATCACCAAACTTAGATCTCCCTTCATGCCTTTCAAGCAGGTCTGGTCTCCCCATCTTCCGGCCGTCAATCAGTACCCCCTGATATATAAGGTTAAGGCCCCTTGTCATAAAATCCATTGTCCTTGCAAAGGCCTCCTCCGGGTCCTTTAAATCAACCTCCGCATAATCCTTCCCCTTGATTATCTCCTTCTCATGCTGAACCCCCATATCCCAGAGAAGCTGAAGGAATTCAGGCTCTTTACCCATCAGGTTCTTATCTCCGAATGCATCGAGATATACCCTATGAGGACACTGGGAATAGTTATAAAAATGGGTTCCGGTAATATGCTTTTCCATGTCTGAATATTACCTTTACAGCCCGATCATTACAACATTTTTTTAAGAGTATGATAAAATATAAAAATTATAAATGGCGCAAGGAGCCCCCATAAAAAGGCTGTTAAGATCCATACTCGTTTTCCTGTTTCTATCCCTTTCACTGGTCACTATCTATCTGTATATCACCTTCCCGGATATCTCTCTGTTAATAAGCAAGAACCCCCAAAGGACCACCATAATGGAGATCAGAAGGATTGAGGCGGAGAAAAAAAAGAGGTCCTACTCACCTAACTTTCATTGGGCGCCGATAGGACAAATTTCGCCATATCTAAAGTACGCTGTCGTAGAAGCCGAGGACTCCTCTTTTTATCAACACCATGGCTTTGATTGGGATGCCATAAGAGATGCTATTGCCATAGACTGGGAGAGGGGAGAGTTCAAACGCGGGGGATCAACAATAACCCAGCAGCTTGCCAAGAACCTCTATCTCTCCCCGTCAAAAAATCCGACGAGGAAGATCAGGGAGGCGCTCATTACAATGGCCATCGAGAGAAGACTCAAAAAAGACCGGATACTTGAATTATATTTAAACATCATTGAATGGGGAAATGGGGTATACGGGGCTGAGGCAGCAGCCCGGCACTACTTTAAGAAATCCGCCCAGGACCTTACGGCATACGAGGCCTCATGGCTGGCAGCTATTATCCCCTCCCCCGTCTTCTTTGACAAACACCAAAACTCCGGCTATATAAAGAGGAGACAGGAAACAATAGCCAGGAGGATAGAAAAAAGATATAGTCTCCCTGGGAGTCCTGAAAAGGAGGAAGACGAACCTATATCCGGGGAACCTTTACCTCCCTATGGCGAGGAGGAAGAACAAGATCAGTAGCGCCTGTAGCTCAGTTGGATAGAGCGATAGACTTCGAATCTATAGGCCGCGGGTTCGATCCCTGCCAGGCGCGCCAG
>CAYZUL010000131.1:0-2198 GCA_964481895.1 uncultured Nitrospirota bacterium
TGTAGTTACAATTATGAGACCGTTAATAATAGCGGGGAAGTTCAATCATCGCAGGGAAAGAAGATACCTGCCCTTGCGATTCCAAGTAAGGGATCTTCGCAAGGATAGCCTATGCTTTCTGACCCATTATAATGCTTGCTATAATCAGGCTCTATTTCAGCCAGCTTCCAACTGATAAGCTTATCGTCCTTGAAGGTTAAATCCCATTTGCGTTGGTCGAAATAGAAGCTGTACCGGCGCACCTCAACAATACCATCCGGCCCGCTTTTGTGTTCAATAACAGTATATCTTTCTTCCTTGAGGGCATCCGAAACCTCAACTGTCGTTGCCCCTAAAGGAAGTAGATCTATTTTATGTTGAATTGATCCGCATCCTGAGATAATAAATATCAGTATAATTCCAGCCGGCAAGAATTTATCTTTGATTATCCTGAACATCTTACAAAAAATACATACATCCCTTGTTATTATTTTATACCCTATTAAGTTAAGATTTCAATCTTCGGGGCCTGGGACCAGTGGTATTGAAAGAACTATTATTTATGTTGTAAAATAGAGTCAGAAGTATTTCAATATTTCCTGGGTTTATGATGAAGAAGATATTTATTATTTCGTTAACCCTCCTTGTTGTTTCGACCCCGGCCTTAGCCTTTGCTATGGATGAAGACAAGGATATTACCATAGCAGTAGATGCACTTTTAGCAAGGCCTTTAGGCCTAGTCTCGATAGCAATTGGAGGTTCGATATTTGTCATTTCCCTGCCATTTGCTGCTATTAGTGGAAGCATTGGTAAGACTGCCAACATACTTATACTACGCCCCGTAGCGTTCACATTCAATAGACCTATTGGAGACTTTAATTACAGGGCTGATTGTTACAAAAAGTAGAATAAAATAAGATGTTATCAGGTACTAATCCTCTCTCTGACTCCAAAAATCAGATACCTTCATAATATTTATCGCTTGTATATAAAAATCGCTTGCCTAATTGGTATATATCTGTTATATTTTTGCACATCTCCTATCAAGGGGTACTGGGAATGTTACCCTATATCAGCTTTTGTCATACTTCTTTTATCTTCTTGCAGAGAATGAGATCTGCCTTCCGGAGTACAAAGGCTTGACCTTTCGGGGAGGCTTTGGCCATGCCTTTAACAAAGTCGTCTGTGCCATAAGAAGCAAAGATTGTGATGAATGCCTGCTAAAAGGGAGATGCATCTACTCATATTGGAAGGGTATCTGCATGTTGGGAAGGGGACGAGTTTTGGGCTGGGGAAGTATGAGATAGTCTCTCACTTATGAGGTTCAGGTCAATAGACTTCTTTTCTATGTTTTACTGTAAGGATATAGATAATATATTTCCGGGTGTCAATCTCATAGACAATACGGTAGTTACCCACCCGGAGAGAAAATTCTCCTTTGTGATTACCAACAAGAGGTTTGCCTTCTTGAGGTCGCTCGGAAAGGGATTCGATCTTTGCCAGGATCCTCTTAAAGAGTTTCTTGTCAGATTTGTGGAGAGATTCAAGATCAGATTCTGCCTCTCGCGCAAGTTCTATGTTATAGATCACTTAACCTTTAACCCTTCCTTGAACTCTTTAAGCGCCACGGTCTTTCCCTTCCTGACCTCTCTCTTTGCCCTGGCAATCGCCCTGGTCTCTTCCCTGCTTGAGAGGATATCCAGTGTCTCCATCAGCCCTTCAAATTCTTCGGTACTCATAATAATAGCCTTGTCTACCCCATTTTTGGTTATGGTAAAACGATCATATTTTTCATCTACATCCTTTATAATGGCAGAGAGCTTCTTTTTTGCCTCTGCAAGAGGCAGGGTTTTGGTCATGTTAATCCTCCTTTTAATATTTAACTTTGACCATAATTATAGTCTATTTACGGATGGAGGTCAAGAGATGCGAATTTCGCATTGTTGATTTGGAATGTTAATAAAGGAGAAGAGGATATGCCTGATATGAATCAGAGGGAATACAATCAGTGATCTTGTGGGTGTTGCTGCATGATGAGGGGAAGTTAAGGCAGGTGACTAGCCGGTCAGAACCACACCGGGAAGTTACAATGACCTTCATTATAAAAGATACGTGGTTTGCCTTATACAAAGTGACTATTTCGGGCCTTGACAAGACCTGCTTTCATGTTGTAGTATGATTACAACACTGGTAAAGGGAGGTGTCAATATGACAACCAG
>CAYZUL010000132.1:0-2018 GCA_964481895.1 uncultured Nitrospirota bacterium
AGCTATTGAAGCGCCTGCGGGCCTCGCTGCGCTATGAGGGCTACGAGCAGGTGCCCCAACTGGAGGGGGCGGCGGAGGCGAAGAAGAAGCCACTGTTCGCGTAAGGGACGAGATAGCGGCTTGCTCTTTTTCCCCCCTTGGGATAAGATATCTCCTGAATCCCGGGAAGAGGGAAGAAAACAGTGAGGAGGCCGTGGAGGGCAGCTGGCCGGTAGAATGCAGGATGGCGCGATCCCATGGAGCAGATTCTCAATCCCCACGACAAGTTCTTCAAGGAGCTCTTCATCCCCAGGGACACGGCGGAGGAGTTCTAAGATGTCGAACGATTACACTTTATGGAAGGAGAAAATTCAATGGTTAATTTAAACGTCCAAATTACAGAGATATTGGCCAATGAGATAGAAAACCTTATTAAAAAAGGGATATTCAAAGATCAAACCGAGGCGGTCAATAGGGCCATTAAATTGATGATAAAGAAGTATAAAATTCAGACCATAGGAGAGAGAATTCTTGGAACCAGGGAAAGACTTGGAGATAAAAAAATCAATCTGACAGAAGAAATCATACATTCCCATGAGGAAGATCTAATATGATCTATTTTGATGCTAGCGTGGCTGTAAAGTGGTTTAAAAAGGGAGAAAGGCATGAAAAAGAATCTATGGATCTTCTAACGAAGATTATCGCTTTAGATATAGACGCTGCCTCTAGTGAATGGACCAGCATTGAAATAGTAAGAGGTTTAAAAAGAGCCCAAAACAAGGGAGAAATGAATATCACAGATACTAAAATTGAAGAAGTTTTTCAAGAAATTGAAGACCTATTTGAGACTAAAACCGTACAAGAGATTCCTGTTTCACGAGTAAAAACGAGGGCAAAGGAATGTGAAATAAAATTAAGTTTAAGTGCTGCCGATGCTGTACATCTTGCCAGTGCTATAGAAATCAAGGCAAAATATTTGGTAACAGATGATGATCACCTCTTAAAAGAATCAGCTAAAAATTACGTCTCTATATACGGTCTATCTATGATCACACTTCCAGAGGTTGATGCATTTCTCAAATCAGGTTCGGATGAATCTAATGGCTAACTTACACGTAGGCCAGGATCCGCGAGGCCATGTTCCAGTCCACCGTGGACTGGAACTCCCGCAGCAGGTAGACGTAAAGCCAACCCCGGCCCAAGCGCACCCGCCAGATGATGTCGTCTTCCTCGTCGCTAGAGGATCGTCGCTGACGTAGCTACCGCTCATCTTTTCCAGCCTGCGAAAGTCGAGCTGCCCGACCCACTCCTCGTGGACAAACCCGCACAACACTTAAACGTTGCCCGAAATTTCACTGATTGCCTGGAAAGCCTTATAGAATAAGCGTTAGAACCATCCCGAGGCCGGAAAAGCCTGGTATTACTGACTCATACCTCAGAACCCCTTTAAATACTGGGTTTCCCCGCACGAGCATATCGGTGGCATGCGAGATGAAAACCCTTGTAAAATAAGGGCTTTTTTGCTCGATTCAGTAATTTCAGGCTATTCAAGGTGATACTCCTCGGAAACCCTTTTCTATCAAGCATCTTGGGGAAGGAACAAAATTTTCGGGCAACCTTTAAGCAACAGGTCCTCAACCATCGCTGCTTGCTGCAAAGCCAGCCTCGCTCATGGGGTTGGATCGGTTCATAGCTCCCCCAGATCAGCCACCAGCCGATCAGATCCTCCGTCTGCGGGTCGTAGCAATGTTAATTTTGGCACGATGGTGCGAGATGCTCCACGCCAAGGTGGGCCGATCACGTTTGGCAACGATCCTCGGATCACCCGAGTGGGACAGATATTGCGAAAGACCAAGATCGATGAGCTTCCCCAGCTCATCAACGTCCTGAAGGGAGAGAGATGAGCCTGGTGGGACCCCGCCCCGAGGTCCGGCAGTATGTCGAGTTGTTCCGGCAGGAGTACGAGGAGATCCTGCAGGTCCGGCCGGGGATCACGGATCTGGCCTCTCTCCGATATCGGAATGAAGCGGAGGTCCTCG
>CAYZUL010000133.1:0-1917 GCA_964481895.1 uncultured Nitrospirota bacterium
CGAAACGAAGAGGAAGCAATCCTATTACCCCCTCCTCAATCCTCCCCCCATCAAGGGGGAGGGAAGGGTAGGGGGATTGAGGAGCCTGTTCCGAGCGAAGCAAGGAATCTCCGAGTTTGGTTTGCTTCGGTTGGTGCCCGCCGCTAAGATCGATAATGCTGAGCCTTGCATGTGCCAAACCAATAGGCCCATCAATATAGATACCACTCGCATCCGGCCCCCGGTGCCTGATCGTCCTGATCATATCCTTGAGGGATTCGGATCTTACGCAAGTATCATTTAAATTCAGGATTCCTACAATACCGCGCATTAGCTACTCCGAAATTCTCCATGTAGGGCCTTGCACCCTTATTGTTATCATAATCACAAAGGAGAGGGTAACACGTCTCTTCAAGATAGAGAGTGCATCTATTACCAATAAGTAACAGATTTATCTATCCCTCTTTTCTTCTTTTTTCTCATCCCTTTCCAGAATCCTTCTCATAAGTTCTAATATTATATCTCTCTGGTCTTTGAACAACTTTATGGCCTCCCAGCGAAAATTTAAATATCTGTGGGCAAGGCGGTTACGTTGAGAGGCAAGCCTGGCCAGGCTATCCTGTTCTTCCTCAGAAAACCCGAGTAGTTTGGCAGACTTTCTAAGGGCATCACTATAGCTGTCAACCCCTGTACCCTCTTCTGTGAGTATGGTTCCACTTACTTCGATTAAGGCTGTAAGGATATTTTCTACAGTCCTATCTATTAACTTCTGTAGCTTTTTGTCCTCCTTATAATCCTTCCATGCTTTATCAGCATATTCCCCGGCATACTCCTTCATCTCCTCAGAAATATATTGAAGAGAATCGCCGATCCTTCCCTTTGCATAACGGAATTCAGGCACGTCTCAGGGCCTCAAGGTTTTTCCTGGTAACCTTATGTTGCCAATCTATACCAAATATAGAGTAGTCTTCCATCTGATAGATGGCCTCGTTTTTAAGTCTGATATATTTAGTAAGATCCTCTTTATACACTGGTATCCCTAAGACTATCGCATTATAGTATAGCATGGGTTTTTTAAAGTCTTTATGAATCTCCATGATATTAACTTCTATATGTAATCGTGAAGATAGAAATAAAGAGATATTGTTTATTCTATTAAAAGCTTCGCCAGAAGATAGCGCCTCTGAAAATAGCAAGGCAATATCAATATCAGAATCAGGTCTTGGAAATCCCCTTGCCCAGGAGCCATATAGGAAGGCCATATCGATTTTGTAATGGTGGGCTTGAACCTTGAGGAAGTCTTTAAGGGTATTTATTATTTTTTCCCTTTTGTCCATTAGCTTAGCCCTACAATAAGTATAGGGGACTCAAAACCAGAGACATTGAAGTAACCCGCTGCATTTATGGTTAGGGCATTTTAGCATAAGAGTTCAGGGTGTAGGGTGCAGTCAGATGACCATTCCTTTTTTGACACCGAATATCAAGACGGGCTCCCGCCATTCCAGTGTATGACTGGATCAATACCGACTCTGACTAAATATTCTAACCTCATTCAAAACACACAGTTTATTTAGGCGTCTTGAGGTAATGATCCTAAATAAATTCTAGAAGACTTCTTTATTTATCGTCCTCTTATAGGGCAGATGTTAAGATTAATTGGATTAATTTTAACAATACCAGACCTGTTTGTCGATATATATTTACAAGTTCTTGGTATGTGCCTGAATAAATGCAACTCCTGTACCAAGCTAATAAGACAGATTTTCCATCGATTTATTAACGTTTCTAAACTTAAAAGATAACTTTTAGCCATAATAGGGTAATATTTTCCACTCATATAGAAAAAAATGGAACATCTTTAATAAAAGGGCATTTTTTCGCCTATTCTGTCAACTCTTTTCTTCAAATTCTCTCAAAGGCTTTATTCTCAATGGTTTT
>CAYZUL010000134.1:0-1820 GCA_964481895.1 uncultured Nitrospirota bacterium
GGTACACCTGGGCCTGGCTCATCTCGATCGTGACCTTCCTGATCGGGGCCGGGGCTGTCCTGCTCACCCGCTCTCCCATGGAGGAGCGGGCGAAAACGGCGGCGCTCGCCGGCCTTCCTGTAGAGAAGACGGTGTGAGGGGGGCGATGGATCCATGAGCTTATTTTTCCTATTCTCATCCTGTTCAACCGGTAAATCCTGTCAAAAGCCGACCTTTGTCCATACACACACCCTTTTCCCCTAATCTCCCAAGCAAAAACAGCAATTGGGCGTTTGAGCGTAAAAATTCCTTGCACCTTTTCTGACATTGTGATAGGAAAAAGAAATGTATGATCGATGTTTCCGCCCTTATCGCCGACCGCCGCTTTTGACATCATCTCTTTTGAATCCGCAGCTTAAGATTTGGAGTGTGGCATTACGGGAGACTCGTGGCCTGAGTTTTTTGGTGCTGTAAGCTGCCGTGATTAAATTAGGGGTTAGGGATTAGGGGCTAGGGGTTAGTAAAGAAGAGATTTGTCTAATCCCTAGCCTCTGCCCCCTTGAAAAGGAAATTCCTATACCTTCGAGTTAGAGATCGTCGAGGGGGCCCCGTGGAGGGCAGTGGCAAGATGATGGCATAATATCATAATATCAGGCAGATTTGCCTGATAATCAATGGTGTTAGACGTCTACAAGAGGATCAGAGATATGGCAGTTGTTCCAATCGAAGTGGTCAGAATTGCTGATGTCGCTATGGACGACGTGACCGCAGCCTTAGCCCTGGCAAACTCAGTGCAGAAAGAGTTCTTTTTCATCGAGATCCCTGACCACCAAGCAACAAGCTTGCAAATGTATGCATACACCCATGCGCGATCCTGGGAGCTGCTCGATACCTTGGAGAGTTTCCGCAAACCTATTCGCGGGTATCATCCATTTCTTATCGCCATCGTCGATGCTCATCTTGATGGAATGCAGTATGGCAATCTTTTTGGAAGTCATCGGGCAGAAAAAGGCATAGCAGTTGCCACAGTCGCCAATGTACCGGACATCATTGTCCCAAAGGCTTACAGCATCCGCTGCGCTCCCGCTTTCAGCCGCGCCTGACGCCTGGCGTTATCGTGCGAAGAGTCCAACACTATTGACAAATGCATATCTAAGATGCATACTAATACATATTATTGAGATGAGAGGTGCATAGAGATGAGAACCACGCTGAACATTGAAGACACATTGGTTGAAAAGGCATCGGAATTGACGGGGATTAAGGAAAAAACCACATTGGTGAAACTTGGCCTAGAGGCGTTGATAGCAAGAGAGAGTGCCAAACGGCTGGCGAAACTCGGCGGGACAGAGAAGCAATTGAAGGCCATTCCACGGAGAAGAATCGCGGAGCAGTAAAGATGGTTCTTGTGGACACATCAGTCTGGGTTCGTCACCTTCGGGAGGGCGATTCCGACCTTGAACATCTGCTGAATAATGGAGAAGTGATGTGTCACCCATATATTGTTGGCGAGCTCGCCTGTGGCAACATGAAGAACAGGCGCGAAGTCCTCTCGCTCTTGCAGCTTCTTCCCCTGGCAATCCTGGCAAGGCTCGAAGAGATTCTCCAGTTCATAGAACTAAACCATCTGATGGGAAAAGGCCTCGGTTACATTGACGTCCATCTCGCTGCCTCCGCCGTATTAACTGGAGTCCCAATCTGGAGCTATGACAAGAAGCTTAATGAGGCCAGCGAGGGGCTGGGTATCAGATACGACCCGGTATTACTCAGATAACCAGTCACTTCTCGTGTCAAGTTAAATCCAGATCGTTGGGATTGGGCGCAAGCCCATGAAATTCGAT
>CAYZUL010000135.1:0-1574 GCA_964481895.1 uncultured Nitrospirota bacterium
CTTGATGGGGGGAGGATTGAGGAGGGGGTAATAGGATTGCTTCCTCTTCGTTTCGCTCAGGGCTCCTGCTCACGCGCTCACAATGGTAATATGAAATGTAACAACTTTTAATACGTTTGAATTAGTTACGAATTTTATGCTAGAATAAATATCAAATCCTGGAAGGAAATGCCTTATGGGTACTGCATTAGAAAAGAAAAAATACACATATGAAGATTATCTTAAGACTCCTGATGGGGAAAGATACGAGCTTATAGAAGGAAAATTGCTTATGACACCAGCGCCTGTTCCCAGACATCAAAGGATCTCAAGAAAAATCGAATTTATATTAGAAAAATTTATTACAGAAAACGACCTTGGAGAGCTCTTCTATGCCCCCTGCGATGTATACCTCGACAACGAGAATGTTGTACAGCCTGATATCCTCTTTATATCAAAAGAGAGATTAAATATGATAGGTGATAAAAATATACAGGGACCGCCGGATCTTGCAATAGAGATAGTCTCAGAGAGCGCAGCCTACCGTGATCTTGTGCAGAAAAAGAGACTTTATGCAAGATTTGGCGTAAAGGAATACTGGATTGTCCTTCCCAAAGAAGAATCCATTGAGATTTATACCTTAAAGGATAATACATACCTGCTTTCTAGCACTTATAATAAGGATAATATCTTAGAATCCGCCTGCCTGAAGGGCTTACGAATAGAGCTAAAAAGAATATTTTAGCCACTGAAGGTGTACACTAAACCCTGACTTGCATCACACGCTAAGGACTTTTTTGGGGATCAGATCGAATTTCTTTAAATGTTTAGGCACATAGATCCTGAAATCCTTATGGTCCAGGGTAAATATTGTTGTTACCCCTTTTTCCTCAGCCAAGGCAACAAGGGAGGCATCCGCAAAATCTATCGGTAGGTCAGCATACTTTTTCATCAGTTGATGAATCCGACTTAGGTGATGTGAATTTTCTGAATGGATCTCTACTCCACCAGATTCTATGAACTCAAGACATAAATCCTGGGCAAGATAAGAGAAATTGAGAAGATACATCACCTCTGTTAAAACAGGGCATGTTGTGATCAGGGGTTCACGAATATGTTTAAGGGTTTCTTTGCAGGTTTTATGATAATGATCGCCCTTGTCGAAAAGGGCTACTAACGGGCCGGTGTCAATAATGATCATGAGATCTTATGTTTTTTTACCCTTTTTAGCACTTCTGACCGATGGTTAATAGAAAGATAACCATGGCCGCTGTCTGGAATCTTTTCTTCAAGTAGATGATAGACGGTATATGAGAAATTAGGTTCAGTGCTTTCTGCAACTTCGGAAAGGTACCTTTTGAGAGACCTACGTATGATCTCCGTTTTAGTGATATTAAGTTGTTTTGTGGCATGTGTTATCTTCTTTTCGAGTTCACGGTCGAGCCGCAGACTTATAGGCATATCTTTAACCCTTTTCTTTAAAGTTTAAGTTGCAATACATATATGTATCACATACAGATTATCTTGTCAAATAAAGTTTTAAGTGGACTTCCCCCAGAATTTAATCAGGAGCACGACTAATGTATTGAGAGCAT